>CAZNML010000092.1:0-8096 GCA_964574275.1 uncultured Thiosulfatimonas sp.
GATCTGTTCAAAAATAATATTCAACAGGTCATTGATGGCGAAGCCGAATACGGTATCTCCGATAGTATCTTACTGCTCTACCTGGCACGCAATGAACCTGTTAGCATTGTCGCCCCGATCTTTCAGCACTCGCCACAGGTGCTGGTAACACTCAAATCCAGCGGCATTGATACCCCATACAAACTGAACGGTAAAAAAGTCATTTTCTACCAGAAAGATACCGATGGTTTTCCGCTGCTGGCCATGTTTGAACACCTTGGCATCAAACCTGATCTGGATCGCACCGTTATCAAAGCCGACCCGGCTTCTCTAGTACGTGGAGAGACTCAGGCCTACCCGAGCTACCTCTCCAATGAACCTTATCAGCTGCTGCAAGCGGGACATGAGATCAATATCTTCCGTCCAAGAAGTTTTGGAATCGACTTCTATGGCGATATGCTGTTTACCAGCCATAACGAAGCCAACAATCACCCGCAACGTGTAGAGGCTTTCAAACGCGCAACCATCAAAGGCTGGCACTACGCCATGCGCCATAAAGAGGAACTCGCCCGCCACATTCAGAGCCAATATGCGGCAGACAAAACCCTCGACCACTTGCTGTATGAAGCCAATACCATTGAAGAGATCATGGACTATAAGTCCATTCCGATTGGCTCTGTGGATCAGGGGCGCCTGCAATACATCCAGAATCTGTTTCTTAAACACGGTTTAATCGAGTCCAGACTGCCTATTGAACAAGGCATCTTCAAACCCGAAAATCAGGTTTTAAACTACACAGAACAAGAGTTAGCCTGGATCAAAACCCATCCTCAAGTCAAAGTAGCGGTGGACCAGGCGTGGCCACCGATGGAGTTTGTTGACGAAGACGGGGAATTCAGCGGAATCGCTGCCGGTTATCTACACTACCTGTCACACAAAACCGGAATCGAGTTTATTCCCGCTACAGAGCTGGACTGGTCTAGCGCGGTTGAGCAGGCCAAACAGCGCAAACTGGATATGTACTCCGCCGTTATTAATACCCCAGAGCGGCGCGCATATATGCGTTTTACCGAACCCTATCTGAGCTTTCCGATGGTGATAGCCACGCAAAAAGGGGAACCCTTTATCAGCGATATTGAGCGCCTGAATTCAAAAGTGTTCTCGGTGGTCAAAGACTACGCCTCGCATGAGAACATGCAAATCCACTATCCCGATATTGAACTGCTGCTGGTTGATACACCGCAACAAGGCATTGAAGCGGTCTCCAAAGGGCTGGCGTATGGCTATGTCGACAATCTGGCCGTCATTAGCCACCTGATTAAAAATGAACACTACACCAGTATCCAGATTTCGGGAGAGACGCCATTCCGGGCGGACATCAATATGGCGATCCGCAATGACTGGCCCGAACTGCACAGCATTATTCAGAAAACACTCAACCAACTGGATGAAACCACCAAACACCAGCTAACAGACCCCTGGCTGCAGGTGGCCTATAAAACGGAGATCGAGTGGCGAACCCTGTTGGTTATTCTGGTTCCATTGCTGACTGCGCTGTTGCTGTTCCTGATCTACAACCGCCGCCTGAAACATCTTAATAACGACCTGCTTGAGACTCAGCAGCAGTTGACCCAGTCAAACCAACAGTTGGAGAAGTTTGCCGAAACCGACTACCTGACCCACTGCTACAATCGCAGTTATATTGATCAGGTACTGCTTAAAGAGACCGAGCGCACCAACCGCTACCACAATCCTGTGACGTTGATACTGATTGATCTGGATAACTTTAAGCAGGTTAATGATACCTTTGGTCACCTGATTGGGGATGATGTACTGATTCTGAGCTCTCACTGGATCAAAAACACGATTCGCAAAAGTGATACATTTGGCCGTTGGGGTGGTGAAGAGTTTGTGGTGATCTGCCCGCAAACAGAGCTGATGCAGGCTCAAAAACTGGCTGAAAAAATTCGCCAAGGCGTTGCGCAGCTCAAGCTCCCCGAAGAGATTCAGCAGACCTTGAGTATCGGTGTCGCCCGTTATGAACTGCATGAATCCACCGCCTCCTGGATCGCCCGCGCCGATGCCGCGCTCTATACCGCCAAAAGCCAAGGGAAAAATCAGGTGGTCTGCGCCCCCCGCGCGGCAGAACACAGCGACGAACAACTCAGCTATTAAGATTTTTCGCATCGCCTTTTTGGCACGTTATAATAACCCTCTCATAGATTTAATACCTTATAGCAGGCCCGAGCCTTGCTATTAATAACTCAATAAAGTGAAGTTTATGCCGTCGACCAACCAAGTTCCTCATTTACAAACCGCATTAACCGGCCCTTTAATGGAACTGGAAAAACACCTGCTTAACCAGCGCACCGAAATCGAATCCTGGTTCCGCAAGCAGTTTTTAGCGACACCGGCTCCGTTTTACGCCTCGGTTGATCTGCGTAATGCGGGCTATAAACTGGCGCCGGTTGATACCAATCTGTTCCCGGCCGGCTTTAATAACCTGCATGCCGACCTGCGTCCGCTGGCGGTGCATGCGGCGCAGAGCGCAGTCACACAGGCCTGTCCAATTGCCGATGGGGTTTTGATTGTGCCAGAGAACCACACCCGCAATACCTTCTACCTGGAGAACGTTTTTGCACTGAAAACCATCCTGGAGACGGCCGGTTATGAGGTGCATATTGGCTCGCTATTAGAGGACCTTGAAGCGCCGATGGATATTGAGTTACCATCCGGCAATACCCTGACCTTGAAGCCGCTACTGAGAGAGGACAACAAGGTCGGTGTCGACGGCTTCTTTCCTTGTGCGGTACTGCTGAATAATGACCTCTCCGGTGGACGACCAGCCATTCTGGAGAACCTGGAGCAGACGCTACTGCCGCCGATGGAGCTGGGTTGGGCCAACCGCTATAAAACCGAACACTTTGCCCACTACTCGGAAGTCACCCAGACCTTTGCCGAGCTGATTGATATTGACCCGTGGCTGATCACCCCGACCTCCATCCCGTGTGGTCCGATCAACTTCAAAGAGCGTACCGGCCTGGAGGAGTTGGCCGGTGCGGTCAACAACGTGTTAGAGGACACCCAGAACTACTACGATACCCATGATATCGACTGTAAACCGTTTGTGATTGTTAAATCCGACAGCGGCACCTACGGCATGGCGATTATGTCGGTGAATACGCCGGAGGACATTCTTAACCTCAACCGCAAGCAGCGCAATAAGATGGCGTCGGTCAAAGAGGGCTTACACGTTGAGCAGATGCTGGTTCAGGAGGGGGTTTATACCTTTGAGACCATGAATGAAGCGGTCGCAGAACCGGTGGTGTATATGATCGGCAGCCACGTAGTGGGTGGTTTCTACCGCGTGCATACCGGTAAAACCGCCACCGACAATCTGAACTCGCCGGGCATGCACTTTGAACCGCTCTCGTTTGAAGAGTCCTGCGTAATGCCGGATGAGACACAGTCACCCGACGCCTCTCCAAACCGTTTCTATGCTTACGGCGTGATTGCGCGTTTAGCGCTGTTGGCTGCAGCTCGTGAAATCGCTGCCGCCAAAACAGAGCAGGCCAGCAAATAGAGTCCAAGATACTTCGCCGTTTAATTGCCTGACAGGCCTGCTCAATTCAATTTAAAAACATCACGATGACCGTTTGGGTAATCGGTAAAAGGAGACACTATGATTTTAAATGTTGGCATCGTCATGGACCCGATTGAAAACATCAAACCACACAAAGACAGCTCCTTTGCCATGCTGCTGGAGGCACAACGCCGTGGCCACAATCTGGTGTATATGCAGCCGGAAGATCTGTTTCTAAAAAACGGCCAGGCCTGGGCAATGACCAGTGAGTTAAAGGTATGGGATCGCGAAAAGCAGGAGCAGTATTACGGCTTTGGCGGTTCGCACGAACGCCCTCTCAAGGAGCTGGATATTATCCTGATCCGTCAGGACCCGCCGTTTAACACCGACTATCTCTACAGCACCCATATTTTAGAACAGGCGGAAGCCGAAGGGGTGCTGGTGGTCAATAAACCGCAGAGCCTGCGTGATGCCAATGAGAAGCTGTTTGCCAGCTGGTTCCCGGAGTGTATCCCGCCAACACTGGTATCGGCCAATATGACACAGTTAAAAACCTTTATTCAGGAGCACCGCGACACCATTCTAAAACCGTTGGATGCTATGGGCGGCAGCTCCATCTTCCGCGTTAAACACGATGACCCGAATATCAGTGTCATTATTGAGTCGATGACTGAGTTTGGCCAACACCACATTATGGCGCAAACCTTTATACCGGAGATCAAAGCCGGTGATAAACGGGTATTGATTATCAACGGCGAACCGATTGATTACACCCTGGCCCGTATCCCTGCTGAAGGGGAAACCCGTGGCAATATCGCCGCCGGTGGTACTGGCGTCGGTATGCCGATTACCGATCGAGAGCGCTGGCTGTGTCAGCAGATCGCGCCTAAGCTTAAAGCAAAGGGACTGTATTTTGTCGGCCTGGATGTCATTGGCGACTACATTACCGAGATCAATGTCACCAGCCCGACCTGCATCCGTGAGCTGGATGCGCAGTTTGGTCTGAATATTGCCGGCACGCTGTTCGACTGCCTGGAAGCACAAATCAAAGCGGATTAGTTAAGCTCCCCATGTCTGTGCAACACGTTTCCACACTGCGGCTCATCAGGCCCATCTATTGGCTTGCCCTGTTGCTGAGTATGCTGCTAGTTAACGGCTGCGCTCAGCAAACGCCAAAACTGAGTCCGACCCATGCGCAGATCGTAGTGTTTGGTACCTATGTGGAGATCACTGTTTATACCAAAGAAGCGGGACAGGCACAGCAGGCGATTCAGGCGGTTGAGCAGCGTTTTCAGCAGTTTCATCAGGAGTGGCATGCCTGGGAGAGAGGCGGCATTATCAGCAAAATCAACCGCGCGATTCATAACCATCAACCTATCGAAGTGCCCGCCTCGGTCAAACAGTTCATCCTCAAGTCGCAGCATTTGAGCCAACAGAGCGACTATCTGTTTGACCCGGCCATCGGTCAGCTGGTGGCGCTGTGGGGCTTTCATAAAGAGCAGTGGCAGGGCCCACCACCGAGCGAGGCCGAGATAGCGGCCTGGCTGAGCAACCGACCATCCATTGCAGATATCAAGTTCAAGCAACAGCAGCTTTTCAGTCACAACCCCGATGTGCAACTCGATTTTGGCGGAAATGCCAAAGGGCTGGCGCTCGATCTGGCGGTACAGCAGCTTAAAGCCTCGGGCATAGAGAATGCCATTATCAATATTGGTGGCGACATGCGTGTGATCGGCTCCAAAAACGGACAGGCCTGGCGAATTGGCATTCAAAATCCGAGTCAGCCTGAGTCCGCTATTGCCATGCTGCAGCTGTCTGACAATGAGAGTGTGGTCACCTCCGGCACCTACCAGCGCTACTTTGTCTGGCAGGGAAAAAGTTTCAGTCATATACTCAACCCCAATAGCGGCAGACCTGCCGATGGCTTCGCGTCGGTAAGCGTCATACACGAGGATGCCACCACCGCAGACAGTGCCGCCACCGCACTGTTAATTGCCGGCCCAAAAAACTGGAAACGCATTGCCAAACAGATGCAGATCGAGCATGTTTTTATTGTCGACCGACAGGGACAGATTCTACAAACTCAGTCGATGGCCAAACGTTTACAGCTACTCAATTAACCTAGCCAGCAGACAGCTTGTGCTTAGCAGCCATTCCAGCCTGACTAGGCTGCAAGCTGCAACATATCACTAAAATAGTGGCTCAGCTTTGCGTTATAATCTGCCATTATGAAAGAAATGCAATCACTCGAACACAACTTCCTTATTGCCATGCCCTCTTTGGATAACAGCTGGTTTGAAAAAACTGTGATCTATATCGTCGAAGACAATGAGCAGGGCACAATGGGACTGGTGATCAACTTACCCCATAAATTAACCGTCAGCGACCTGCTGGACCATTTCGACTATGTGGCCAAGACACACTATGACTATATGGATAATCCGGTCATGGTCGGCGGTCCGGTGGATATGGAACGGGGCTTTATTTTGCACCGCCCGATTGGCAACTGGAAAAGCAGCATGAGCTTAACCGATGAATTGGCGATGACTGTGTCCGATGACCTGCTGGAGGCGCTGGCGCACCAGCAAGGCCCGGATGAGTTTATTGTCTGCCTCGGGTTTGCCGGTTGGCAACCTGGACAGCTGGCGCAGGAGATGCAGGACAACAGCTGGCTGAATATTCCCTATAATGATGTGTTACTGTTTGAAACCCCTGTTGAAAACAAGTGGGAGGTCGCACTGGGCACCTTGGGGATTTCACCGGAATTTTTAAGTATGGAAACCGGTCATGCCTAAAAGCCAACAAGTCTCAGGTGTGGTGATTGGTTTTGATTTTGGACTGAAACGCATTGGCGTTGCCATCGGTCAAACCATCAGCCAGACGGCGTCTCCGGAAGCGATTGTCAACAGCAAGGATGGCAAACCGGACTGGGAGCACATCACTCAGCTGTTTGAAACCTGGCAGCCGGTGGCGATTGTGGTCGGCTTACCAATGAGACTGGATGGCAGCGAGCAGGCCCTGACCCAACCGGCGCGCAAATTTGGTCAGCGCCTCAGTGGTCGCTATCAACGCCCGGTGTTCTATATTGAAGAGCAGTTGAGCTCGATCGAGGCCGAAAGTCGTCAACTGAAAGCCGCCCATATTGATGATCATGCGGCACAAATTATTTTACAAAACTGGCTTGAAGCCAACTGTTAAAATCGTATTGAGTGCACTGTGTTTTGCCGCGGGCACCCAAAAAAACAACAAACTAACCGATTAACTGATTAAAACGGAATTCGAATGACCGAACTTAATATTGATGCCAACGCGTTGATGGACACCATCTGCCAACAACTAAAAAGCCGCACCTTATTGCAAAATGATCCCAAAATGATCGGCATTCGTACCGGTGGTGCCTGGATTGCCGAACAGCTGCACCACAAGCTGGAGATTGCCGCGCCACTGGGAGTGCTGGATATCAGTTTCTATCGCGATGACTTCTCCAAAGCCGGTTTGAACCCGACCGTCAAACCCTCTGACGTTCCGTGGGAAATTGATGGCCAGCATATCATTCTGGTAGACGACGTGCTCTACACCGGACGTACCATTCGTGCCGCTTTGAATGAGATCTTCGATTTCGGCCGCCCGGCCTCGGTCACACTGGTCACGCTACTGGATCGTAAAGGCTGCCGCGAACTGCCGATTCAAGCGGACATTACCGGCATGGAGCTGGAGTGCAGCCAAACCCTGAAAGTTTCAGGGCCGGAACCTTTAACCGTCTCTTTAGTTGAAAACAGTGAGGAGCAAGCATGAGTGCCCGCCTATCTGCCCCCAATCCACAGTTAAATGAACTTGGCAAGATCAAACACTTCCTCACGCTGGAGGGTTTGAAGCACCATCACCTGACCGAGATTCTGGATACCGCTGAATCCTTTATCAACCCTAAGACCGATGAGATCAAAAAAGTACCGGTACTGCGTGGTAAAACCATTATGAACCTGTTCTTTGAACCGAGCACGCGTACCCGCACCACCTTTGAGATCGCCGAAAAGCGCCTCTCTGCCGACGTTGCCAGTCTGGACATCGCCACCTCAGCCACCAAGAAAGGCGAGTCGCTGCTGGATACCTTATGGAATCTGCAGGCCATGCAGGCGGATATGTTTGTCATTCGCCATGCAGAGAGCGGCGCGGCCAACTTCTTTGCACAGCACGTTGCTCCGCATGTTCATGTGTTGAATGCCGGTGATGGTCAACATGCGCACCCCACACAAGCGATGCTGGATATGTTTACCATTCGTAAACACAAGGGCGACATCTTTGACCTTAAGGTGGCGATTGTCGGTGATGTGCTGCACTCTCGCGTAGTGCGTTCACAAATTCAGGCATTGAGTATTCTGGAAGCGCGTGAGATCCGCGTTATCGGCCCGAAAACACTGATGCCAACCCACCCTGAAGCCATGGGCGTGCACTACTATGACAATATTGAAGAGGGCCTGGATGATGTTGATGTCATTATTATGGTGCGTCTGCAAAATGAGCGCATGCAGAGCGC
>CAZNML010000093.1:0-3278 GCA_964574275.1 uncultured Thiosulfatimonas sp.
AAACTGGAAAAGATATGATTGAGTTTTACACTGCACAACAAAGTCAGGCGATCGACCATTACGCAATTAATCAAGCCAAAATCCCTGGCATACTGTTAATGAAACGGGCAGGCCTGTTCAGTTACGAAACCCTATTAAGCCACTACCCTCAAGCAAAGAAACTGCTGATTGTTTGCGGCAGTGGCAATAACGGTGGCGATGGCTTTGTGGTGACACAACTGGCGATGATGGCGGGCATTGACATCGAAGTCATGCTGGCCGCTGATAAAAACAGACTGAAGAACGACGCGTTGATCGCTTATCAGCAGGCCTGTGAACTGGGCATGACTATCAAAGCGCTTAAGCAGATCGATTTAGAACACTACGACCTGATTATTGACGCCATCTTTGGCACCGGCCTGGATCGTCCAATCAGCGGGCCCATCGCAGAGCTGATTGAGCAAATCAACCAGGCCTCCACTCCGGTACTGGCGCTGGATATTCCCAGCGGCCTCGATGCCGATAGCGGCCGGGTTCTCGGATGCGCCATTCAAGCCGAACGCACCTGCACCTTTATCACCCACAAACCTGGACTCTATCAATTTCATGGCGCTGATTATGCGGGCAAAGTGCACTTTAGCAATCTGTTCCTATCCGACGAGGTGCTGCACAGCCAAACCGCAATCGCACACAGCCACCCACTGAAGCACTGGCTGAATCAGCTGCCGTTGCGTCCAAACTCGAGTCACAAAGGCTCAACCGGCAGCATCTGTTTAATCGGCGGCGAGCAACACATGATGGGCGCTATTCAAATGGCGGGGCTGGCCAGCTTGAAGGTCGGAGCTGGCTTGGTCAAAGTCATTACCCACGCCGAACACGGCATTGCTCTGACGCAGGTCCTGCCGGAACTGATGTGTTATACCGCCGAGGAGTTTGACGCTCAGGCTGGCAGTGCCAAAGCCATTGGACTTGGACCGGGGCTTGGGTTAAATACCTGGGGCACAGAGCTGTTTGCGCAGGCGCTCAAACTCAGTCAGAAAAAAGTGGTCGATGCCGATGCCTTATCCCTGCTGGCACAACACCCTCAGAAAAGCGACAACTGGATATTGACCCCGCACCCTGGCGAAGCGGCCCGGCTGCTGAATTGCTCCACTGAACAGATCCAGCAGGACCGCATGGCGGCGGTAAAAGCCATACAAAAACAGTATGGCGGCGTGGTGGTACTGAAAGGCAATGCCAGCCTGATCTTTGACGGCGAGCAGCTGGAGATGTGTCTGGCCGGTAACCCGGGCATGGCAGTCGGCGGTATGGGCGATGTATTAACCGGCTGTATAACGGGTCTGCTTGCCCAAGGCATGCCGCTGTTTGCTGCTGCCTGCCTGGGCGTCAATCTGCATGCCCACGCTGGCGATATTCTCGCCCAACAAAGAGGCCAGCCCGGTCTGTTACCCACCGAACTGGCCTCTACTTTGAGCCAACTGTTGACCTATGCAGATCGTTGAAACTATTTAGGCATAAAATCCGCCAACTGCTTTAACTGTTCAAACAGCTCATCCTCGGTCTCCGCCATCACATTGATATGACCGAGTTTACGGCCTTTACGCTCCGCCTTGTCATACAGGTGCAGATGCGCTTTCGGCATAGTCAGCACCTTCTCCACCGGACCGGTCTCGCCAATAATATTCACCATGGCCGCCAATGGTTGACGCGGCGCGGTATCACCCAACGGCAATCCGGTAATGGCGCGGACATGGTTTTCAAACTGCGAGGTCATCGCCCCCTCAATGGTCCAGTGTCCGGAGTTATGCACACGCGGCGCCATCTCATTGACCACCAACCCTTTGCTGGTGGTCTCAAACAGCTCCAGAGTCAACACCCCGACATGGTCCAGCTCATCCAGTAGGCTCTGCATATAGGCTTCCGCCTGCTGCTGTATCTCTGCTGAGATCTCACGTGCCGGTGCAATGGTGTAACGCAGGATCCCCTCATGGTGAACATTCTGCACCAGAGGGTAGTAGACGTGCTCATTATTGGCATTACGCACCGCCACAATCGACAGTTCACGCATAAAGTCCACAAAACCTTCCAGAATCAGTTCACGATTACCGATTTCCGACCAGGCCTGTTCAATTTGATCTTCGGATTTTAGAACAAACTGGCCTTTACCGTCATAGCCTTCCGTGGTGGTTTTCAGCACCGCCGGCAGACCAATCTCAGCCACCGCCGCCTTAAGCTCTTCCAGAGATTCCACCACCTTATAAGGGGCACACGGGATATTCAGCTGATCAAACATCGCCTTCTCGCGACCACGATGCTGCGATACATAGAGTGACTTCTCCGCCGGATAGACCGGCGTGGTCTGGGCAATCATTCTGACGATTTCAATGTCGGTATTTTCACTCTCATAGGTGATAACATCGGCAAACTCAACCAGGTTCTTATAGACATCGACATCATCGGACTGCTTATGCATATGCCCCAACAGCGCAGATGGCTCGTCATCGCTCATGCCTAAAAAACCAAACTTCTGTCCCAGCGGATAACCGGCAATCGCCAACATACGTCCCAGCTGGCCTGCGCCTAAGACACCAATGCGTTTTGTAATCGGGGTCATACCCATTCTCTCCAAACAAAAAAACCGTAATGGGCTGATTTTATCAAACAACCACCATTACGGTTTTGAAAACTTTTTTGATTTATCGTTCTGCCGCTTATTCTGCGCGCGGATCCGGGTTTTCCAACACAGTTTGTGTCTGTTCGCTGCGGAAAGCGCTTACCGCTTCGCGAATCGCCGCATCACTGTTACCGACGATCTGCGATGCCAGAATACCGGCATTTTTCGCACCGGCATCACCAATCGCCAGAGTTCCAACTGGAATACCGCCCGGCATCTGCACAATCGATAACAGAGAGTCTTTACCGCTCAAAGCGCGAGACTGAACCGGTACACCCAGAACCGGCACCACTGTTTTTGCTGCCACCATTCCTGGCAGGTGCGCTGCACCACCGGCACCGGCAATAATCACTTGCAAACCACGTGCTTCAGCCTGCTCGGCATAATCAAACATTAAATCCGGCGTACGGTGTGCAGAGACGACCTTAACTTCATGCGGAACGCCGAACGTCTCCAACATTTCCACCGCATTTTTCATAGTCGGCCAATCGGATTTTGAACCCATAATGACACCTACTAGAGGCTGCTTGATTTCACTCATGTTTTAATACCTTGAAAATAGGGAAAGCGGAAGATTATATAGATTTCATTTTATTTATCAAGCCGTTATTGAAAACCGACCCGC
>CAZNML010000093.1:3378-8083 GCA_964574275.1 uncultured Thiosulfatimonas sp.
TTTGCCCAGTTCAAATAGTTTTCATGTTCGCTGGTCATCACCACAAAATCGTCGCCACCGATATGACCGATAAAACTGGAACCGGACTGAACCTGCCGATGCGGCACACACTCCGCCAAAATATCGGAAATCAGACCGATCACTCGATCCCCCTCTTCAAAACTGTAGTAGTCATTAAAGGGTTTGAAGTTATCGACATCAATATACATCACTACAAAATCGTGATTCCTGTTCAATAGCGAACTGAGTTTATTTTGGATTGGCACATTGCCCGGCAGACCCGACAGTGGATTGGCGTGCTGGGCGCTTTGCACCTTCAAGTCGGTCATTTTTCTCAACAGGTCTCGAAAATTTCCACACCCCAGATAGTTGCGTTTCTTTTCAATAATAAACGAGTCTTTAAAATTGAAGGCATCACTTTCGGTCACTAGACGACTCAACTCGACTAAAGAGGTTTTTGCATCAACCACAATCGGTGATTGATCCATAATCTGCCCAACCACCTTACGCGCATGCAGTTCCGGGCCAAATTTTCTGGCCAGCAGATTCATCAGATCGCGCCGCCAGACCATGCCCTGCACTTTTTTCCCGTCAACCACAGGGAAGTAGTCCACTTCCGGATGCTTTAGAAACTGCTCTGAAACTTCATTCACCGACTGTTTGGGAGAGACGGTGGGATGCTCGAAAGCAATTTCTGCCACCGTCTCATTTCTATCCAGATTGATTACCTGCGGCTGTTCACGCCACTCATATAGAAGCTGTTCACTGATCTTCTCCTCCGGCTTCTTAAACAGGTAACCCTGTACCAGATCCACCTCAAGTTTGATCAGCTCCTGCAACTCCTGCTCGGTCTCGACCCCTTCGGCCACGACCCGGGTATTGGTGCTTTTGGCCAAGGTCATCAGGGTCTTCATAAACATCTTCTTATCATCATTCAGATGGATGTCTGATACAAAGTGGCGATCAATCTTGACGAAGTCCGGACGCACCTCTGACCAGATTCTCAAACCATTGTAGCCGCTGCCCAGATCATCAATGGCGACCTTGAAACCAATAGAGCGGTAATACTCAATCGCTGAAATAAAGTCCTCAAAGTTATCGACCGGCTGCAACTCGGTGATCTCTATCACCACTCGTTCTGGAGAGAGTCCAAAGGTCTCTAATACTTCCAGGGTCAAGCCCTTTTGGTGAGCAGAGTTCATCACAGAGTTAATGGAGATATTCAAAAACAGATGCAGATGTTCATCTTCAACCGCCTGCTCCGCAAACGCCTGAATGGTCGCGGCCCTGGCAAAGGTATCCATCTCATACAGCACCCCCTGCTCTTCTGCAACCTGAAACAGATTTAAGGGGTGGTAGAGTGCCGAGTTAAACGGGCCACGAACCAAACCCTCAAAAGCACAGGGACGTTTGCTTTTCAGATCAATAATCGGTTGGAACACGCAGGTCAGAGAGTGCTCTAAAAAAATATTCAGCAGATCACTGCCCAGTTTAGACTGCACCAGTTCAGCACGCTTCTCCTCTGTTAAACTACAGACACTGTTAATGCGCTTGGGTGTAGAACTTTGCTGACTCATTTAGCGTTTCCAAAATTTTCCAGATAAAGAAGCGGAATTTTAACGCCAACCCCTCTCCCAAATATGACGAGAAGGTGACAGGCGGATTAAATTTATATTTCGTCCCTGTTCAAAACTGTGCCTAATCATCGCTTTAATGCCGATCACTTGCGGTTAAACTCAAAAAATGAAATAATTCCCCCTAGCGCCGATTTGAATTTCAGCTTGCGGGCGCATTAAAAGTACGGCTAAAGCGAGGAGTCTATCTATTCCCGCCCTATTTTCCGTACCTCGTTTTTAATAAAACTATTCTTTTCGAGGAACAAACATGACTAAAACAACTGTATTTACCTCTGAATCTGTATCAGAAGGTCACCCGGATAAGATCGCTGATCAAATTTCAGATGCGATGCTTGACGCCATTCTGGAACAGGACCCGAAAGCACGCGTGGCGTGTGAAACCTTTGTTAAAACCGGTATGGTGATGCTCGGCGGCGAAATCACCACGGAAGCGTGGGTAGACCAGGAGGAGCTGGTGCGTAACGTTGTCAAAGAGATCGGTTACGACCACGGCGATTTAGGTTTTGATGGTGAAACCTGTGCGGTCCTGTCCTCAATTGGTAAACAGTCACCGGAAATTGCCATGGGTGTAGACGACACCGAAGAGCACGAACAGGGCGCGGGCGACCAAGGGCTGATGTTCGGTTACGCCTCCAATGAAACCGACGAACTGATGCCAGCGCCAATTCACTATGCACACCGTCTAATGGAGCGCCAGGCCTATGTGCGTAAGACTGGCCAGTTAGACTGGTTACGCCCGGATGCGAAGAGTCAGATCTCACTGCGTTATGAAGACGGCAAGCCGGTGGCGATTGATGCGATTGTACTGTCTACACAGCACAATCCAGAGGTCAACAATGAGACGCTGCGTGAAGCGGTAATGGAAGAGATTATTAAGCCGGTACTGCCGGAAGAGTGGCTGCATAAAGACACCCTGTATCACATCAACCCAACCGGACGTTTTGTTATCGGTGGTCCGGTAGGTGATGCCGGGCTGACAGGCCGTAAAATCATTGTAGATACCTATGGCGGTATGGCGCGTCACGGTGGTGGTGCTTTCTCTGGTAAAGATCCATCAAAAGTCGACCGCTCTGCCGCTTATGCGGGACGTTATGTGGCCAAAAACATTGTCGCTGCTGGTTTGGCCGACAAGTGTGAGATTCAGGTCTCCTACGCCATCGGTGTTGCGGAACCGACCTCAATCAGTATTGAAACCTTTGGCACGGAGAAGGTAGCGATTGAGCTGATCGAAACACTGGTTAGAGAGCACTTTGATCTGCGTCCAAAAGCGCTGATCAGCATGCTGGACCTGTACCGCCCAATCTACCAGAAGACAGCGGCATACGGTCACTTTGGTCGTGAACTGCCAGAGTTCACCTGGGAAAAAACCGATCGCGCTGAAGCACTACGTGCATCAGCCGGATTGTAATCCAGCAATAAGCAAACTCAGATTCAAAATTCTATTCAACAGGTTGTCAGCCTTAGAGCAGGCCTGTTGATTTTGCAAAAAACAAGGTTTAGAGCATGAAGTCTCAACAAAAGTACCCACAAAAGTTAAGTTTAGAGTTCTTTCCACCTAGAACCGATAAAGGTATGGAAAAACTTAAAACCGTTATTGACGGTTACGCTGCAATCCAGCCTGAGTATATTTCGGTTACTTACGGCGCAGGCGGAACCACACAAGAGAAAACCCTGGAAACGGTGAGCTATATTCAACAGCACACCAACTTCAGTTCGGCACCGCACTTAACCTGTATTGGGGCAACCCAGGAGAGTGTGCTGCAACTGTTAGACACCTATGAAGCTTTGGGCATCGACCGCATCGTCGCGCTGCGTGGTGACCTGCCATCAGGAATGATGGATCCGGGTGAATTTAAATATGCCAGCGACCTGGTCAAGTTTATTAAAGACGAACGCGGCGACACCTTCCACCTGGAGGTAGCCGCCTACCCGGAAACCCACCCGCAAGCACGCAACTGTGATGAGGGCATCAAGTGGTTCAAACATAAGGTGGATCAGGGAGCCGATTCCGCCATTACTCAGTACTTCTATAATGTCGACAGCTATCTGTACTTTATCGACAACTGTGAACGTATCGGCATTGACCTGCCGATTGTACCGGGCATTATGCCGATCACCAACTATGAGAACCTGATCCGTTTCTCTGAAGGCTGTGGCGCCGAAGTGCCGCGCTGGTTAAAGTGCCGTCTTGAGAGCTTTGAAGATGATCAAGCGAGCCTACTGGCTTTTGGCCAGGATGTGGTAACCGAACTGTCGCAAAAACTGCTGGATGCAGGCGCACCGGGAATCCACTTCTACAGCATGAACCAGCTTGAGCCATGCCTGAGCATTGCCAAATCATTGACCTTCAAGGACTAATTAGACAGGTAATCTGATATGCGTGTGCCTCGACTCTACCTGCCCGGTGACTACCAACCTCAACAAGTGATTGCGCTGGCTAAAGAGCAGGTGCACTATGTATTGACGGTACTGCGCCTAAAAAACCAGCACCCGGTTGAGGTCTTTAATGGCCAAGGCCTGCAGGCCAAGGGGACTTTGATTGTTACCGGACGCCGCAGTGCCGATCTGTGTATTGAAAGCCTGTCGCAGCCGCAGACCGAGTCCCATCTGAACACCGTTCTGGTACAGAGCATCTCCCGTGGTGATCGTATGGACACCAGCATTCAGAAAGCGGTGGAACTCGGAGTCAGTCAGATTCAGCCTGTTTTCAGTGAACGCTGCGAGGTCAAACTCAATGCCGATAAGCTGGAGAAGCGCCGCGCACAATGGCAGCAGATTGTTATCAGTGCCTGTGAGCAGAGTGGCCGCTGTATGGTACCCGAAATTTTACCGATCCAAACCTACCAGGCCTGGTTAAACAGCATTGAAAACCAGCCGGCATTTGGTTTTGTATTAGATCCCTATGCCAAAGAGACTCTGCAGACGGTGCAGCAGCCCGCGATCGACACCCCAATCCACCTGCTGGTTGGGCCGGAGGGTGGCTTAACCGCTGAAGAGGTGGAACAGGCAACCCAGCATGGCTTAACCGCGATACAGCTGGGGCCGCGTGTTCTGCGTACCGAAACCGC
>CAZNML010000094.1:0-1535 GCA_964574275.1 uncultured Thiosulfatimonas sp.
TCTGCAATTAAATGATCCCCCCAACTGACATTGGGGAGAAGAGGAGAAAACAGGTTAAAATCGAATACCAAACGCTCTACTTCAAACTCAACCCCTTGATACTCAACCAATAGCTCCTGAGCCTCAATTTCAACGCCCAGCCAGTTCTGTTCGATCTGCAAACTTGAAAATGAGATCTCACTGTTAGTCAGACCGCCAACCACAGAGGTCACCTGACCAGGTGCAAGCTGAGCCCAGCTGATAAACAGACGAACCAACACCAAATACGCTACAAACAGCGTAAACACAATCCAAATTGACTGATGGGTTCTTCTGACCATGCTTAGACTCTATCTTAAAATGGCTTCATGCTAATTACATCATCACCACGTCAAACTGTTCAGCGGCATAGGCGCTTTCAGCCTGAAAACGGATGCTTTTATCTAAAAATGCTTCCAACTCCGCCACACTACTCGACTCCTCATCCATAATTCGAGCCACCACCGATTCGGCGGCAATCACTCGATACTGACCGGCATCAAAAGAGCGCGCCATACGCGTGATCTCTCTAAATATTTCATAAGCGACCGTCTCCGCCGTTTTTACCGTTCCTCTGCCATTACACATAGGACAAGGTTCACACAGAGTACGCTCTAAACTTTCACGGGTACGTTTACGAGTCATCTCTACCAGACCGAGACTGGAAATACTGCTAATAGAGGTTTTAACCCGATCCTTAAGCAGCTCCTTCTCTAGGGCCGTTAATACGTGTTGCTTATGCTCCTCCACTTCCATATCAATAAAATCAAGGATAATGATGCCGCCAAGGTTTCTCAAACGCAGTTGTCGGGCAATGGCCTGGGTTGCCTCTAGATTGGTGCGATAGATGGTCTCTTCCAAATTCTTATGGCCAACAAAAGCACCGGTATTCACATCAATGGTGGTCATCGCTTCCGTCTGATCAATAATCAGATAGCCCCCGGACTTCAGATTCACCCGTTTCTCTAACGCAACCTGAATCTCCTGCTCAATATTATAAAGATCAAAGATGGCTCGCTCACCTTGATACAGACCTAGCTGATCCGACAACTCCATCACATAGGCTTCCACAAACTGTTGCATCTTTGCCAGCGTTTCCGAGGAATCCACCCGAATTTTCTCAATACGTTCAATCGGAATATCACGCATAATGCGCAAATAGAGAGGAAGATCTTCATACAAATTACAGGGTTTACGTGCCGCCTTGGCTTTCTCTGCAATACACGACCATAACTTGTGTAGAAACAGAATATCCGCTCTTAACTCATGAAAGTCCGCCCCTTCTGCCACAGTGCGCACAATAAAACCACCCTCAGACTGCTGATACTCCGGTATCTGCTTCATTGTCTCGCGCAGACGGTCACGCTCCTCGGCCGACTCTATTTTTTGAGACACGCCTAATGCACGTTCATTCGGCATATAGACACACAAACGCGAAGGAATAGTTACCTGCATGGTAATACGCGCGCCCTTAGTGCCTAGGGGGTCTTTAACCACCTGAACCATAATCTTTTGAC
>CAZNML010000094.1:1545-7914 GCA_964574275.1 uncultured Thiosulfatimonas sp.
CCTCATCTTCGACACCAATCTCTTTTTGACAGATATCCGATACATGCAAAAAGGCCGCACGTTCTAAACCGATATTAACAAAGGCTGCCTGCATACCGGGAAGTACTCGGTCAACCTTACCCATATAGATATTTCCGACCAGGCCGCGCTTATTACTCCTCTCAACCCAGACCTCCTGCAGCACACCATTTTCAACCCAGGCAACCCGTGTTTCATTCGGCGTCACATTCACTAACACTTTTTCTTCATTATGCATTGATATGCCTTTTATCTTTTAAATCCTGACTCTGTCAGCAGTTGATCCAATTCGTAAAGGGGCAAGCCCATTACGCCCGAATAACTGCCTTGTATATTCTCTATGAAAACCGCACCCAGACCCTGTATGGCATAGCTGCCCGCTTTACCTTGAGGCTCACCGCTCTGCCAATAAGCTCTGATTTCGCTGTCTGACAAATTTTTAAATGTTACCTCAGTCCGGTTGACCGCTGAAAAGACCTGACCATCATGCACCACCGCCAACCCGGAGAGCACAGAGTGCGTTTTGCCCGACAGCTGGCTCAACATACGCAAGGCATCAGCCTCATTTCTCGGTTTACCAAATACCTTGCCATCCAGTATGACTGCGGTGTCCCCACCAATCACCCAAATTTTTTTACCGAAAACCTTATTAAAACCGGCCAACGCCTTTTCAATGGCAATACGACGCACGTAGGACTCTGCGCTCTCATGCGGCAGAGCCACCTCTTCCACCGGCGCATTGACCACCTCAAATTCAAGCTTTAGTTGCTGCAACAACTCTTGCCGACGCGGTGAAGTAGAGGATAAATAGAGCTTCAATAACTCATCTAATTGCGTTTTCATTAATCTGCTATTATTCTAAACAATTATCCGTTCATTCTACCTTGTCAGCCGGGTTTATGTGCGGTTTCACTACATGATTTTACCTAAAGAGAATAATGATGGATATCATCCTGCCTCAACACTCACCGGAAATATTAGAAAGCACCTTTGACAGCGTATTTTTATACGAACATGAGCTCTACTCACTAATGGCAGAGAAGACCTCTCTGTCCTGGCTGTTGGTCATTCCCAAACAGAGTTTACAAGGGGCGGAAAATCTTGAGTATGTGCAGCAGCTCTATGGCGAAATCTACCGTTTGATCGATTTCGCTCAAACTAACGGCGTTGGCCAGCACTTCAATCTGGCAAAAATTGGCAATAAACTGCCCTATCAACACATTCATCTGATTTTTAGAGAGGAAGGGGATGAGGTTTGGCCTGACGCGGTCTGGTGCCATGAACCGCTACAGAGTTCCACACAGACTCCCACAACACTTAAACAAGCGCTGGCACCTTTTTTTGAATAGACATTAAGACGGGGTTTGCTCAATCGCCCGGTTAAATACTTGGGCAATATGCAGTGCGGAAAACTGACCTAAATCGGCTAGCTGATGTCGACAGCTAGTACCTGTCGCCACAATCCAATCATCTGGCTCAGCCTGCTGCAGAGTCGGCAACAGTAGCTGCTTGGCAATATTTTCCGAGTGCTGATAGTGTTTATAGCCAAAATCACCTGACATACCACAACAGCCTGACGGAATCATCGCCACCTCAACCCCAGGAATCAGTTTTAACGCTTGTTGACTCTCACTTGGTTTCGCTAACGCCTTTTGATGGCAGTGCACATGTAGCCAGACCTTACGTTCAAGTTTATTAAACCTAGGCAGTAGCTTGCTCTCAGCCAGTTTCAAAATCAACTCTTCGTAAGACAATACCGAATCTGACCAGGCCTGGTAGGATCGATCACTCCAGCTATCGGCATTCAACAGATCCGTTGCCTCATCACGCCAAGTGAGCAGTTCCGAGGGCTCAATACCGACAATCCAGTCACCCTCTTGCCAGTCATGCAGCTGTTTAACTGTTGCCAACAGTGCGGCTTTGGCCTCCTTGAGCAACCCCTGACTAATCAACGCCCGCGGAGACGCTGACATAAAGACGGGCTTAACCTCTAGACCCAGTGAGCTCAAACTTTGCAAGACTGCCCGCCCCACCTCTGGCTCCTGGTATTGACTAAACAGATCGCAGAACACCCAAACCCGGCCGGACTTTTCGGCACTGCACTGAGAACTGAACTGCTGCCACCAGTGTTGCAAGTTATCTCTGTGTGCCTGCGGCAGGGTTCGACGCTGATCCACCCCCATTAAGGACTTAATGACAGATAGAGACTGGATCCAGTTATAGGTCGCCGGCCACTTTTGCGCATTTTTTAATATGAAACCATAATTTTTTAGAACCCAGTGACTCGGTTTCAGCTTTGCTGTCAAGCTGGCTGAATCTGTCTGATAAAGCACTTCCGACTTCAAGCGCGCCATATCCACACTGGCCGGACACTCTGTTTTACATGCCTTGCAACCAAGGCACATATCCAATGCCTGCTGCAGCTCTGAATGACTCAGAGCCTCTAGCGGATCCGACTCGGTCAGGGCGTAACGCAACAGGTTACTGCGACCACGCGTCGAGTACTGTTCGTCCCGAGTTGCTTGATAGGAGGGACACATAACACCGCGCCCTGCCGACTTACGACAAGCACCAGCGCCATTGCACTTCTCAACCGCATCCATTAATGACAGATCTTTAGACCAGCTAAACCCCGTTTCAAAGGTTTGCTGTGGCTGACGATCCGCACGCAGGTGCTCGGTAATCGGCGCATCACCGATAATCACCCCTGGATTCAATAAGTTATTCGGGTCAAACGCGCGTTTTAATTCAAGCAGGTAGGCATAGACCTGTTCACCAAGCTGCTCTTTTAAAAACGGCGCACGAATTCGGCCATCACCGTGTTCTCCAGACAGCGCACCGCGATACTTTTTCACTAATTTTGCGTTGCGCTCAGCAATGGTACTAAACAGCGATCTGCCCTCAGAGGTTGCCAGATCGAGTTCTGGGCGAATATGGATCAGACCCACCGAGGCATGCCCATAATAGACACAGTCCACTTGCAACTCCGCCATCAAGGCCTGAATATCTTCAAAATAATCAAACAGATTGCGGATCGGCACGGCCGCATCCTCGATCACCGCAACCGCTTTTTTGCGCGTGACTTTGCCCATCAGCATACCTAGGCCAGCTTTACGTACCGCCCAGACCTTACTTGAATCAGCAGTATCAATAATGGGCGCCGAATAAGCTCCGTGCTCAATCAACCAGGCCTGCTGATTTTGTAAACGATTTTGCAATTCAGTCGAGGATTCATCAAACAGCTCAATCACCAATACCGCTGCAGGATCACCATTAATCCAAAAACGATTGGCCTGCTGCTGACGGTTGGCTTTGGTACCGTCGAGTGTGGCGCGATCAATCAACTCAATAGCTGCCGGTTCAAACTCCAATAGACGCGGTACCGCCTTCATTGCCGCTTCAATGGAGTCAAAATGGGCACAAATCAGCTGTCTGTTGTTTGGTAAATCAACCAAATGTAGACAGGCCTGCTTAATCACAGCCAGGGTGCCTTCACTGCCGCAAATTAGCGGAGCTAAATTAAAGGGTTTACCTTTGGGGTTAAAGGGTTGGTGAAAACGATAGAGTTCATCCAACGCATAACCGGTATTACGGCGCTTAATAGACGGATGTGGATAGTGCTCAACAATCTGCTTACCATGACGCTCCAGCAGATTGAAAACTGTGCGATAGATATTGCCCTCAAAATCCTGCTGCTCCAGTTTGGCTTGCAACTGACTTTCACTCAAGGGCTCAAAGGTAGTCTCGAAACCATCTGCCAAAACCACATCAACCGACTTAACGTGCTCACGAGTGGTGCCGTAATAGACCGAGTAGGAACCGCAGGAGTTATTACCGATCATGCCACCGATCATAGCACGATTCGAGGTAGAGGTATCCGGCGCAAACCTTAAGCCATCTGCCTTAACCAAATCGTTTAAGTCATCCTGAATCACCCCCGGTTCAACCACCACCTCTTTCTCTTCTGGGCGATAATCTACCACGCGTGTAAGGTGCTTGGAAACATCAACTACCGTTCCCGAACCGATCGCCTGCCCCCCCAACGAGGTGCCACCAGCACGCATGGTAATCGGTTGATGCATCAACAGGCTGTCTCGCACCAGCTCAGCGAGCTGCAGTTGATCTTGCGGTAACTTCACCTCAACCGGAAAAATCTCGAAGACTGAGGCGTCTGTAAATAGTTGTTTAGGCTGTTTCATTTTGCTGAGAGATCAAATAGATAAACAGAGCGATTAAGAAGTAAAAAGCCGCGCCGCCCAAATGAGAAGATAAAAAGGATTCAGACAAAGAGAAATCAATCATACACACAATCACCACCAAGCCGGATAACCCCAGAATTTTCTTCTCAATCACTGACGATTTGATCGCCTTGGAAAAGAAACGCCATAACCATCGGAACATTAAGAAAAACAATGTCATGCCAACCAGCCCCATACCGGATAAGATGGTTAAGTATTCATTATGAGCATGTTTAAAACGCTCTATCTTCCAACTCGCCTCACCAGTGACAATCAGATTGCATTTATAGGCAAAAAACTCACCAACGCCAATGCCAAAAACTGGGTTAGCTAAAAAAGCCTGAAAGGCAACCACCCACATCTGGATCCGATACCCTAAAGATCCGCCAGAAAGTTTAAACGAAAACAGGAACCGCTCTAACTCTACCCAAAAGGCATGGACTCTGACATAGATATTATCGACATTCATACCTATAACTATAAACACCATAATCAAAATCCCAAACAGACCCAAAAATTGACGCTTGTGACGTTTTTTTTCCAGAAACAGTAAAAATAGAAAAGGAACGGTGAATAGCGCCAACCATCCACCTTTCGAACCGGACAATAGACTTGATACAATACCGAAAGTACCTAAAAACAGGAAAGAAATAAAAAACAGGCGTTTTCTTAGTTTAAAGAAATACAGAGACATGACACAAGACAATAGACCGAACAGCATGGATAAGCCGCCAAAAATAATGGCACTGCCATGCACACCTCCGCCGCCCCGCTTAAAGCCTTCCATGACACCCAACACACTTAAACCAAGTGCGATCAAGCAGGCCAGCGCCAGCGATATCATGTAAAAGTTCAAATTACGAATCTTTAAAAAGTGCAAAATAGGAATCAGCCCCAATGGAATAAGAGCTTTTAGATAGCCCTCCATGGCGGGGGCAAAGCGTGTCATTTCGGGAGTTTGTTGAAAATAGCCGCTTAACGCAACAAGATAAACCAAGACACCGAAACCAATAAAGGTCTCTTCATCTCGACTGAAGGTGATCTTTCTATAATTGAAATACAGAACAAACAGAAATCCGAATGCTATCACCAGCGAAACATAAGCTTTAGCAAAGTAGTTTTCGTAGACTAAACTGGGCAGAAACCCGATCACAATTAATAAAAATGTGACCTTAAACAGAGTATTTAGCTTACTTAGCTCGCCAGCCATTACTAAGAAAGTTCCTCGGTGTAAGCGTTATACCAGTCGACAAAACGCTTAATACCAACTTCAATCTCGGTCGCGGGTTTAAAGTCGACGTCTTTCATCAGTTCACTGACATCGGCATAGGTTCTTGGCACATCACCTGCCTGCATCGGTAAATTATTACGCACCGCCTGCTTAGCGGTCGCACTTTCAATCGCATTAATAAAGCGTTCCAAAGTAATCGGCTGGTTATTGCCAATATTATAGATTTTGTAAGGCGCTTCCGCTGTTGAAAACTCACTCGCCTGACGCTGAGGCAGTTTATCCATAACACGAACAATGCCCTCAACAATGTCATCGATATAGGTGAAGTCCCGCTGCATCTGTCCATGATTGAAGACATCAATCGTTTCACCTTTAAGTATTTTCTGCGTAAAAGAGAAATAGGCCATATCCGGACGCCCCCACGGACCATATACGGTAAAGAAGCGCAGTCCGGTGGTTGGAATATCATATAAATGGCTGTAGGTATGAGCCATTAGCTCATTCGATTTTTTGGTAGCCGCATACAGAGAGATTGGATAGTCCACTCGATCATCGGTAGAAAATGGAATCTTAGAATTCATTCCATAAACCGAACTGGAAGAGGCATACAGCAAATGTGCAGTCTGTTGTTGACGGCAACCCTCTAACACATTCACAAAACCAACCAGGTTTGAATCAACATAAGCATTCGGGTTTTGAATTGAGTACCTTACCCCTGCCTGTGCAGCCAAATGGATAACTCGATCAAACTGCTTATCCGCGAACAACTGCTGCATCGCATCGCGGTCAGCGATATCCATCTTAATAAACTGATAATGCTGCTGATAACCGCTGTCTTGACAGAACTGATTCAAAAAAGCTAAACGGCGCTCTTTTAGAGCC
>CAZNML010000095.1:0-3221 GCA_964574275.1 uncultured Thiosulfatimonas sp.
GCCGAATATCCAGCTTGAAACCCTAAACGGTAAACTGATTAATATCAAACAACTTTATCAGGGCAAAGCGCTGCTGATTAACTTCTGGGCGACCTGGTGTCCGCACTGTGTGGAGGAGATTCCGTCAATGAACCGCGCGCTTGCACATCTGGATAAAAATAAGTTCGCCATGGTCTCCATCTCCTATAAAGACACCCAAGCTCTCATGCAGGAGTTTGTTAAACAGGTCAAAGTCGACTTCCCGATCCTGATGGATTATGACGGCCAGATCTCAAAGCAGTGGAATATCTTCGCCTTTCCCAGCAGTTTTCTGGTGGATGCCAACGGCCTGATTCGTTACAGCCTGAATGCCGGCAGCATCTGGGACAGCCCGGAGATGCTCAACTACCAGAAAGAGGTGATGGCGATACCCTACCAACCGAAAACAGAGTCTAAATAATCAGGCCTGATAGATTTTTTAAAAAGAGATCGTACGATTACTAGGCATCCAACAACCCAAAAGCGATACCTTGTTGAATATCTTCAAAACCCTGTTGCAGCAGCAACAGACGATCCACGCCCAAAGCGACCCCGCTGCAGTCGGGCAGCGGGAAGTCGTTTAAGGTTTGCAGTAGATTCTCATCTAAAGGCATCGCCGGCAGATCGTAGACTTGGCGCTGCTCCAATGAGTCATTGAAACGTTGGCGATAGATTTGCGCATCCGCCAGCTCATGATAACCATTGGCCAGCTCCATGCCGTTAACAAACACTTCAAAGCGTTCGGCCAGCTGCGGGTTATCTTTTGCTATCTGTGCCAATGCGGCGTCGCGTGCCGGATAGTGATACAGCACCGTCATGCACCCCTGCCCCAGTTGCGACTCAATCACTTCGGTTAATACCAGCTGCTCCCATAGCGCTTTGTCATCGGCATCCACACCAACAATCTGCGGCACCTGATGTGCTTTCAAGCAGGCCTGACAGGTTTGTGCGCTGGCCGTGAAAATATCCTCGATGCCGGCGTACTTTTGAAAGGCCTGTTGATAAGAGATCGACTCGACCTCCATCGAACCCAGTACCGTTTGCAACAGCTCGCTGACCTCATCGATCAGATCGAACATGGAGAAGTTGACTCGATACCACTCCAGCATAGTGAACTCGATCTGGTGTCTTGGGCTCAGATCCTGATCGCGGAACACTTTACCCAGATAGAAGATGTCACCACTGCCGTGACATAGTAGACGTTTCATGGGGTATTCAGGCGAGGTGTGCAGATAGAAAGTTTGTGGCTCGGAACAGCCCGGCACTTGCACCTGACTGCTCAATGAGTGCAGGTGCAGATCCGGTGTGGCTGCGGACGACAATAGCGGCGTATCCACCTCCAGCACATTGCGGGCATAAAAAAACGCCCGCACTGTTTGTAACAGTTGCGAGCGTTGTTGGATTCGCGCTCGAAGTGAATCGTGTTCACTCAGAGCAAACGGAATCTTATTTGGCACGTGAGACGTACTCACCTTTTTCCGTATTAACGATGATCTTTTCACCGATCTGTACAAACAGAGGCACCTGCACTACCGCACCGGTGTTTAGCGTTGCCGGTTTACCGCCCGTTCCCTGAGAGTCGCCTTTCAGACCTGGATCAGTATCGGTAATCTCAAAGACTGACTGCGTTGGCGGTGTGACTGAGATGATCTGACCGTTAAACAGCGTTACCGTACACATATCCTGTTCAATCAACCACTTGCTGACATCCGCTACTGCTGCTTCGTCTGCCTGGAACTGATCGAAAGTCTCAGCATCCATAAAGTGGTAGAACTCACCGTCGTTATAAAGATACTGCAGATCGGTATCCACCACGTCAGCCGCTTCAACCTTCTCACCCGATTTAAAGGTGTTCTCTACAACACGACCAGTAATCAGGTTACGGTATTTAACACGGTTAAACGCCTGCCCTTTACCTGGACGAACCACTGTATTTTCGACAATTGAACAAGGCTGTCCGTCCATTAGGAACTTCAAACCGTTTTTAAAATCTGTTGTGCTGACTGTTGCCATATCTTTACCTGTATCTTTAAAACGACATTTCACATAAAATAATCGCCGTATTCTAACTTAAAACGCCTCAACTTAAAACTAAAGTCCGTCAAGCGCATGTCAAAAGCCCTCTCCCAATTATCTGAAAAGCTTAACTTATCTTTTGATAAGGGTCAGGTTTTGCAGGATTCCGCTTTTGCTTTTAAAGTGCCGCAGCACTTTGTTGAACAGATCAGGCCTGGTGATTTTAACGATCCGCTGTTGCAGCAAATTCTGCCAGTGGCCGAAGAGAACCTGCAGACAGAGGGTTTTAGTACCGATCCGGTGGGCGACCTGCAAAAGAACCCGACTCCGAGTTTGATTCATAAATATCAGGGACGGGTGTTGCTGATGGCCAGTCCGCGCTGTGACATTCACTGCCGTTACTGTTTCAGACGCCATTTCCCTTATGAGCAGCAGATCAACCAGCGTCACTGGCAGCGTGCTCTGGAGACGATTCAGCAGGATGCGAGCATTCACGAAGTGATCTTAAGCGGCGGCGACCCCTTCAGTCTGTCGGAGCCGGCGCTGCTCAGTTTGATTGACAAAATAGAGGCGATAGAGCATATCCAAACGCTGCGTATTCACACGCGTACCCCGGTAGTCGCCCCCGATAGAGCACCACAAAAATCCTTTTTGCAATGGGCGCAACAGACACATCTGAACAAAGTGATGGTGGTGCACTGCAACCACGCCAATGAGTTAAGTCAGCAGACTGCCGACCTGCTCAGCTTATATCGTCAGGCGGGATTTCAGTTGCTGAATCAGAGTGTGCTGCTTAAGGGAGTGAATGACCGGGCGCAAACACTGAACGAGCTGAGTCATACGCTGTTCAGACAGGGCGTGCTGCCCTACTATCTGCACCAGCTGGACAAAGTACAGGGTGCCAGCCATTTTGAAGTGTCGGATGAAGAGGCCTTGGCGTTGCATCAGCAGATGCGCCAAGCGCTGCCGGGCTATCTGCTGCCCAAACTGGTTAGAGAGATTGCCGGCGAACCGTTTAAAACCCCACTGTAATTTGCGGCCGATTCAAAATGGTCAGGCCTGATCGTTGCAAGCGAACAGCTCTTATTCAAAGTCGTATTTCTGTTTAAAACCACACGGCTGCGCAAGTTTAGGAAACCACTCCGGTGCGGTGTAGAAAGCCTCATTCACCGGCTGTAAAACCTGCT
>CAZNML010000095.1:3321-7889 GCA_964574275.1 uncultured Thiosulfatimonas sp.
GGAAACCACTCCGGTGCGGTGTAGAAAGCCTCATTCACCGGCTGTAAAACCTGCTGGCGATAAGCCGCATAGTTAAAGCCCTGCCCCTCTAACCAGTAGTAAGTCACACCCTCGGAAATGTTTAGCTCTGTTACCTGCGTTGATTCAAAAAAGCGTGCCACTTTCTTAATATCTTTGGCGTGGGCGATAAAGATCGACAGGGTCTGCTGGTCCAGCTGTCTGAAATTGGTTCTCTTATCGTCTTCACGGCCGTATTTGGATTGGCTCATAAAGACGTGAACATCATCATTGCCGCAGTGGTAGGACAAAGCCGACTGGCTGCTGTAGTCCAGCGTGAAGAACTCACCCTCTGTTGGAATCTGTGCACACACTTTGTCCGGCTGAGTATAGACCGCAACATGGTGTTTTTGTGACGGCGAAATCAACTGCTCAACAAAGATCAGAGCGATTAACAGAGCTACGCCAATCACCAGCGAGCTGTAGGCATTAAAGCGGTAGAGGCGCTCCAGTTTAAAGGTCCCCAGACTGCCGTACAAAACATACAGAATGGTAACGGCAATCAGCGGCCAGTGCAGCCCAACCTTATTGGTAAAACTGACCAGCAGCAGAATGGCCAACAGCGGCAGCGAGGCATAAAGCGCCACTGTTGCCAGCTGGCACTCTTTAAAGATCCACTTGATCGACTTCTCCCGCAGCAGGTAGTAGACCCCAAGCGGTGACATCAGTACCACAATCATCAGCAGATAGGTCATCACATTCTCAATTTCCAGCGCGCTCTGCTGGGTGCGCGAGAAGAAATTAAACAGAATATTATTCCAGCAGTGGGTGGCATTGAAGTAGAGGTTCTCCGCCACAAACAGCAACACAATCGCCACCATCAGCGCGATCTGTTTCAGATTGTGGCGCTTCCAGTAGACCGCGCTGTAAGCCAGCAGACCTAACAGCATAAAGGCGGCAAAGTATTTGGAGAGGAACGCCATGCCCAAAAACAGACCGGCCAGCAGCGCCGTCAACCAGCTGGGTTGCGCCAGAGCCTTGGCAAAGAAGTAGAAACCGACCACAGCGAAGAACACCAGCACGGTATCATTGGCGGTGACCACAAACATCAACGAGATTGGCGACACAAAAAACGCCAGCGCGACCCAGTAGGCGACCTGTTTATCCATTTTCGGATGCAGCAGCAGGGTTTTATAGAGCAGAAAGGCGATAACAATGGCGGCAATAAAGGCAAAGGAGCGATAGAACAGCAGGTTATCGGCAATGCCGCTCATCAGATACAACACCCAGCCTACCGCCGGCGGGTGGTCATAATAACCCAACTGTAAACTGTGACCCCAGACAATGAAATAAGCCTCGTCGCCGGTCAAAGGCACAAACCAGATCAGCGCCAGTTTAAGCAAAACAAAGGCAATTAACAGCCAGCGTTGCGACAGAGTCATCGCCGGTAAAGTAGACAGGCCTGATGGATTGTTTTCAGAATTCACAGAGTACACTCTAAGTTAGTGAAATTAAAAATAGCGGTTGATGACCGGCATGGCTCGCTGGCGTTATTCGATGATTGAAAACAGTGTAAACAGCGCATAAGCCACCACGGTTCCGGTGACAATACCGCCCAGAATCTCGGCTTTGCTATGCCCCATGCGTTCTCGTAACTGAGGCGCACTGTTTTGCGTTTCACTGTCGGCCTGCAGTTGATTGATCGCCTGGGCGTGTTTACCAACCTGACGACGCAGACTGTTGGCATCCAACAGCACAATAAAAGCCAGAGCAATCGCCACCCCAAATGCCGGGTGCTCTATGCCCTCTTTAAACGCGATCAGTGCCGCCATACTGCTGACAATGGCACTGTGATTACTCGGCATACCGCCGTAACCGATCAGACCAAACGCCAGCTGTTTGGCGCGAATACTGTTAATCACAAACTTCAACGAGCCCGCTACCAGCCAGGCGACAAACGGGGTCAGCAGATAGATATACTCCATCTTACATCCCCCCTGCCGGCCACAGCGCCAGCATTGAGGCAATGACCCAGCCGATCACCGTTAACACCAGCTGCTTGTCACTCAGCAGGGCATCGGTCGGCGACTCGCCCTCACCGATAAACTCGACTATGTACCAGTAACGGAACAGCCCAAACAGCACAAACGGCACCGTCACCACCAGCTCCGGACGCGCCGACATCACAAAGAAACTGTAAAACAGCAGCGCACCGGTGGCGGAGATCTCGGCAAACTTATCAACAATGGAGACCGAATACATCTTCAACACCTTGCGGCCGGCATCGCCGCTCTGCGTCAGCTCCTGACGACGTTTAATCGCCGCTAAAAACAGCGCCAGACTCAAGGTGGTGACAAACATCCACGAGGAGACCGGCACATCAATCGCCATCGCCCCGGCGTAAACTCGCAAGACAAAACCGATGGCAATAGTAAAGATATCCAATACCGGCTGGTGCTTCAGATAGAAGGAGTAAGCCAGGTTTAACATTAGATAAGCGACAATGACACTCATCACCTGCGGTTGATAGACAAACCCGGCGGCCAAGCCCAGATAAAGCACCCCCAACAGCATCTTCGCCTGCGTCGGTGTCACCCATCCGGCTGCCAAAGGGCGTTTCAGGCGTTTCTTAGGGTGTTGACGATCCTCCTCTATGTCACGCAGATCGTTGACAATATAGGTGGCGGAGGAGGCCATGGTAAACAGCAGGAAAGCGATCACCGTCTGCGAGATGGCGCTAATATCCAAAAACAGGCCGGCAAAAATCAGTGGCGCAAACACAAAACCATTTTTTATCCACTGACGCGGACGCATTAACAGGATTAGGCCAAGTAATACCGATTTATTACCAGCAGCAGAAGTGTTAGAATCCATGAATTAAATACAGCCTTTGTTTTGCTTGTTGACTTGCCGATTGCGTCGCCAGCGAGCCGGGATTGAACCCAGTCTACTCAATGCCGCTGTAAACCCAATATTGCGCCCAATTAAGAGCCTAAAAGTACAAATAATGAAGATTGCACTAATGTACACGATTTTTGCGGTAATCTCTACCATCGCAAACATCCTCAGCCAAGACTTGAGTTTTAGAGCCTATGACGGTTTCGGCTCCTTCTGGCTGGCCATTTTTATCGGTACCGCAGTCGGTTTGGTGGTCAAATACAGACTGGATAAACAGTATATTTTTCAATACCAGACCCACTCCATTCAGCACGGCACCAAAACCTTCTACCTATATAGTCTGATGGGCGTGTTTACCACTGCAATTTTCTGGGGCTTTGAATACAGTTTTGATGCCATCTATCAGACCAAAGAGATGCGTTATCTGGGTGGCGTGATTGGCCTGGCGATTGGTTACTATGTGAAATACCAACTCGATAAACGTTTTGTTTTTGTCAGCAGTGAGGTCAAATAATGCAAGTTTCCGGCTGGGGGCAGTACCCTGTTATTGACGCACAGATCAGTCAAGCGCACTCCAAACGCAAAGTCAGCGAGCTGTTAGAAGCTTTTAATGGCAGTGAACATAGCAGCCCGCAGTCAACCCACCTGATCGCGCGCGGTTTGGGCCGCAGTTATGGCGACAGCGCACTGGCACCGAATATTCTGCAGACCCACCATCTGAATCACTTTGTCGAGTTCAACCCGGAGACTGGCGACATCACCTGTTCCGCTGGCATCAGTCTGGCCGAGATTCTGGAACTGTTTGTGCCGCGCGGCTGGTTTCTGCCGGTCACCCCCGGCACCAAGTTTGTGACCGTCGGCGGCGCTATTGCCAGCGATGTCCACGGCAAGAACCACCATATTGACGGCTGTTTCAGCCAGCACGTCTCCTCACTGAAGCTGGCGCTGGCCTCCGGCGAGATTGTCAACTGTTCAGCCAACGACAAGTCGGAACTGTTTCACGCTACCTGCGGCGGCATGGGATTGACCGGCATTATTGTGCAGGCCAGCTTTAAATTGATTCCGATTGAGAGCGCCTATATCAGTGAGCAAACCTATAAAACCGCCAACCTGGCACACACCTTAGAGCTGTTCGAAGAGCATGAAGCCAGCACCTACTCGGTCGCCTGGATCGACTGTTTGGCCAGCGGCGATAAACTGGGACGCTCTCTATTGATGTTGGGTGAACACACCTCAGCAGGTGAGCTTGAAGCGCATCGAGCCAGCAAGCTGAATGTGCCGCTGAATATGCCAAGTATGCTGTTAAACCCGCTGTCGATTCAGGCGTTCAACACCCTCTACTACCACAAACAGACGAAACAGCGCAGCCAGCGCGAGGTGCATTACGAACCGTTTTTCTATCCATTGGATGGCATCCATAACTGGAATCGCCTCTATGGCAAAAACGGCTTTACCCAGTATCAGTTTGTATTGCCAAAATCGGCAGGCCTGGAGGGCATGACCGCGGTACTGAAAGCGATTGCCAAATCCAAACGCGGCTCCTTTTTAGCGGTACTGAAAGCGTTCGGCAAGGGCAATGACAATCTACTGAGTTTTCCTACAGAGGGGTACACTCTGGCCCTGGACTTTAAAATTGATGGCAAGCTGTTTGAATTTTTAAACGAGCTGGATCG
>CAZNML010000096.1:0-7752 GCA_964574275.1 uncultured Thiosulfatimonas sp.
TTGGAGGCTGGGCTGGCGGCCGTCTGTTCAGTTAAGTCGGTTGTTTCAGCAGGCGTAGCCGAATCTGCGGCTGGCTCTGCAATTTCAGTGCTTTCAGCAACTTGTTTTTTCTGCGCACGTTTCTGGGCGGCTCTCATGGCCGCCGCTTTGGCAGCCTGTTTCGGGTCTTTGTTGGCAGCCGGGCTGTCTGCTGCGCTCTCTGCTTCCGCTTGTGCCACCTGTGTAGCTTTAGCCTGCGCACGTTTCTGAGCAGCTCTCATTGCCGCCGCCTTGGCCGCCTGTTTCGGATCTTTTTTGGCCGCAGGTTTATCTGTATCACTCTTGCTGGCTGCTTGCGCCGCTTTTTTAGCCGCTTCAATGGCTTTCAAGCGTGCCGCTGGAATAGCCTGTTCAGCGGGCTTTTCTGCACCCGGTTTTGCTTTGGCAGCAGCACGACGGGCCGCCGCGGCTTTGGCTGCTGCTGCCGCTGCACCTGCTGCCGGTTTTTTCTTCGCTGTCGGGCTGTCCGTCTGGCTGGTCGCCTGCTTTTTAACAGCCTCTTTTTTTGCTCTTAAACGCGCTTCGCGTTCCTGTTTTTCACGCTCTATACGGGCGAGCTTAAATTCATGGCGCTCTTTAGCCAGCTCAACCGCTCTCTCTTCGGCATGAATCTCTTTAATCTCGGACTTAGAGTGTCGGTAGTACTGTACCAGTGGAATGTGGCTGGGGCAGACGAAACTGCAGCAGCCGCACTCGATGCAGTCAGCGACATTCAGCTTTTCAACCTTGTCGAATTCGTGTGCCTGGGCGTAAAAATACATCTGCTGTGGCAGCAGGTTCACCGGGCAGGCATCCATACACTCACCACAACGAATGCACGGCATCTGCATGTCGACCGGTTCAGGCGGGTTGGCCAGAATGCAGTTGGTGGTTTTAGTGACGGGAACAGCGTTACTTGTAACCTTAAAGCCCATCATGGGACCCCCCATTACCAGCGGGTAGTCAATTTCAGATTTAGGCTCAGCAAGTTGAGTTAAGGCTGAAAACGGTGTACCAATCATCGCTTCGATATTGAAGGGTTGATTTAATCCCAAACCGGATACGGTCACTAAGCGCGATGTTAAGGGTTCACCCAAAGTCACGGCACGGTAGATGGCGGCAAAGGTGGCGACATTCATCATCAACAGGCCGAGGTCAACAGCGTGTTTCTTATGCGGCATTTCAATGCCGGTCAGCTCCAGAATAAGCTGCTTCTGACCACCCATCGGGTAGACCGTTTCCACCACCTGAATCTCAACCATCGTGCCTTCGGCCGCTTTCTGCATAGCTTTGATGGCGCTGGGTTTATTGGATTCGATACCACAGATGGCTTTGCTGGCGTCCAGTGCTTTGGCGGTGATTAAGGCGCCTTGAACAATTTCATCCGCTCGGCTCTGCATTAGCAGGTCATCACAGGTAATAAAGGGTTCACACTCGGCGCCATTCAACAACAGGGTGTGAACCTTGCCCGACTCACTCGGAATTTTGGCATAGGTCGGAAAGCCAGCTCCACCCATACCGATAATGCCGGCATTAAACAGAATGTTTTTCAGGTCGTCGGGTGTCTGCAGGGTGTCTTGATTGACCTGCAACACATTGTCAATGGCCTCGTTGTTTCCATCCGTTTTCAAGATGATCGCCATATCCTGCAAACCGGAAGGGTGTGCTAAGGTGACCGCTTCGATCGATTCAATAATGCCGGAAGTCGGAGCATGCACCGGAACACTGAGCGCTTTGCCAGGATCTTTACAGGACTGCGCCAACAGCTGGTTCTTTTTGACGTGTTCACCGACTTTAACTCTGACATCCGCAGGCAAGCCAACCTGTTGTTGCAGCGGTAGAATCAGTTTTTCCGGTATCAGCTGTGTACGGATCGGCTGATTTGCCGACAGCTCTTTGTTGTAGTGTGGAAACACACCGCCGTGAAATTTATGCAGCAGGCGCTTGGCCGCCGGGTAGATTTTCGAAACTTGATTAATAACAGGGGTGAACAGACTCATTTTTTCACCTCTTTAATTGGCTCCGGTTGCGGCCACTTCCAGTTTTTTGGTGTCTGTTTGGGAGGCAGCATCTCGATGCAGTCGACCGGGCACACCGGTACACACTTTTCGCAACCGGTGCACTCCTGTTGAATCACAGTATGCATGAGTTTTGTTGCCCCCAGAATGGCGTCAACCGGACACTCTTTAATACACAACACACAGCCGATACAAAGATCTTCATTGATGTAGGCGGTCTCTTTGGTTTTCTCTTCGGCGGCGGTTTCGTCCATCTCCTTGGGTTCTAAGCCGGTAATTTCGGCAATCTGGTACATCACCTCATTGCCGCCGGGAATACACAGGTTTACCTCAGTCTCCTCATTGGCCAGGGCTTCGGCATAGGGTTTGCAGCCAGGAAAACCGCACTGTCCACACTGGGTCTGAGGCAATATCTTATCAATCTGTTCCGCTTTGGGGTTGCCCTCAACTTTAAAGCGTACCGACGCGTAGCCGAGCAGGGTGCCGAACAGGATCGCTAAACCTAAAAAGATCAGTAGAGCTTCAATCATTTCACCAGCCCACCAAAGCCCATAAATGCCATTGACATCAGGCCTGCTGTAATTAGCGCGATCGGTGCGCCTTTAAAGGGAGCGGGCACGTCTGAGGCGTCTACCCGTTCTCGAATTGAGGCAAACAGTACCATGACCAGAGTGAAACCAATAGCGGCACCAAAGCCATAAACCGCCGATTCGATAAAGTCATTCTTTTCACCGACATTAAGCAGAGCCACCCCTAAAACCGCGCAATTGGTGGTAATCAGCGGCAGATAGATGCCCAATACCTGGTAGAGAGAGGGGCTGGTTTTATGAATAGCCATTTCGGTAAAGCCCACCACGGCGGCAATGGCCAGAATGAAACCGATGGTTTGCAGATACTCCAAACCAAACGGGTGCAGTAGATAGGTGTAGATAATGTAACTGAGTACCGAGGACAGAGTCATAACAAATGTCGTGGCTAATCCCATCCCCAGTGCCGCATCGGTTTTTTTGGAGACGCCCATAAACGGGCATAAGCCTAAAAACTTAACTAACACAAAGTTGTTGACCAGTACGGTACTGATCAGGATTAGAATGTACTCTTGCATCGTCTGTGTACCCTTAGGCTATTGATAGTTAAACAGAACTTACTGTTACATTATGATTGATGGTGCGACTGATTATTTAACGCGCATTCCCGGTTTGGCTCCCTCATCCGGTGACAGCACATAAAGATCGCTGCCGCCCGGTCCTGCCGCCAATACCATGCCTTCCGACATGCCAAAACGCATTTTACGCGGCGCCAGGTTGGCGACCATTACCGTCAGTTTACCAATCAGCTGTTCTGGTTCGTAAGCGGACTTAATGCCGGCAAACACCTGACGCTGTTCAAAGCCAATATCCAAAGTCAGTTTAAGCAGTTTATTCGCTTCCGGCACCGCTTCAGCATTGACGATTTTAGCAATGCGCAGATCAATCTTGGCAAAGTCATCGATGCTGATCTGCTCAGCCAGAGGGTCGAACTCGGCGTTTTCAGTCTGCTGTTTTTTGCTCTTCTTCGGTTTTTTATCGTCTTTTTTACCATCTGGAGCAGAGGAGGTGTTGGCTAATGACTCAGCAGAAGCGGCCACCATCTTCTCGATCGATGCCATCTCTAAACGGGTCAGTAGCGCTTTAAACTTGGTGATCTCATGCCCCATTAACGGCTGTTGTACATCCGACCAGACCCAGGCATCGATATTCAGGAAAGCTTTCGCCTTATCCGCGGTAGCAGGAATTACCGGCGCCAGATAGGTCATTAACACGCGGAACAGGTTGATGCCGACACTGACCGACTCATGCAGCTCAGCCTCTTTACCTTGCTCTTTCGCCAGTACCCACGGTGCGGTGTCTGCGATATATTCGTTGGCGCGGTCTGCCAGCGCCATGATTTCACGCATTGCGTGACCGTATTCACGTTTTTCGTAAAGCGAGGCGATCATCTCCGCTTCCTGGGCAAAGTTTTTATACTGTTCAGTGGCCGGTTCTGACCAACTGCTGCTGAGTTTGCCGTCGAATTTCTTGACTACAAAGCCGGCACAGCGGCTGGCGATATTGACGACCTTACCAACCAGGTCGGAGTTGACACGTTGGGCAAAGTCCTCTAGGTTAAGGTCGATATCATCGATACGGCCACTGAGTTTGGCGGCGTAGTAGTAGCGCAGGTACTCTGGATTCAGATAATCCAAATAGGTCTTAGCCATAATAAAGGTACCGCGCGACTTCGACATCTTCTGTCCATCAACCGTCAAGAAGCCGTGTGCAAATACCGCATCCGGTGTTCTAAAGCCGGCACCATCCAGCATCGCCGGCCAGAACAGCGCGTGGAAGTTGATAATGTCTTTACCGATAAAGTGATACAGCTCGGCGGTGGAGTCTTTTGCCCAGTAGCTGTCGAAGTCAATGCCAGACTTATCGCAGTAGGCTTTGAAACTCGACATGTAACCAATCGGCGCATCCAGCCAAACATAGAAATACTTGTCTTTTTCACCCGGAATCTGGAAGCCAAAATAAGGGGCATCACGTGAGATATCCCAGCCACGCAGGCCGGATTCCAGCCACTCGTCTAGCTTATTGGCGATCTGGTCCTGCAGATGACCGGCACGGGTCCACTCTTTCAACATCTCTTCAAACTGTCCCAGTTCAAAGAACAGGTGGTCGGTCTCTTTTTCGATGGGGGTCGCCCCGGAAACGGCCGATTTTGGATTCAATAGCTCAGTTGGGCTATAGGTGGCGCCACAGACTTCACAGTTATCACCATACTGATCTTCCGCCTTACACTTCGGGCAGGTTCCTTTAACAAAACGATCCGGTAGGAACATCTCTTTTTCAGGATCATAAGATTGGGTGATGGTTTTACGTGAGATATAACCTTTTTCATTCAACTGGTTATAGATGAATTCGGCCAGCTCTTTGTTCTCGTCAGAGTTGGTGCTGTGATAGTGGTCGAAGTTGATATGAAAACCGGCAAAGTCCGCCTGGTGCTCGTGTGAAGAGCGCTCAATCAACTCTTCCGGAGTGATGCCTTCCGCCTCGGCACGCAGCATAATCGGAGTACCGTGTGCGTCGTCCGCACAGACGTAAGTACACTCATGGCCGCGCATTTTTTGAAAGCGTGACCAGATGTCTGTTTGAATATATTCAACCAAGTGTCCTAAGTGGATCGGCCCATTGGCGTAAGGCAGGGCGCTGGTGATTAAAATTTTTCTAGGTGCTGTGCTTTCAGACATTGTGTAATGAATCCGTGGTCAAGTTACTTCAAAAATGAGAGTTTGGAGAGGTTGACGAAATGAATTTTCGAAACTGCTCAAACTCAGGCGTTTTCAGGGTTAAAATCCGACCCATTATTATAGCTATTTTGCGTCAGTTCGTGTGCATTAATCGAGCAATTATGTTGCTTATTTTAGAGGGTTTTTTGGCTTTTACTTACAGGTTGTAGGGTTGTTGGCGCTTGTTTTGAGAAAAAGTACGTTATTTTACAGACAGAGTTTGCAGGCCTGTTTAAACTGTTTTATGATATTACGCATTAATTTGTACTGTTTTTGAGGTTTGTGTCTGTGAGTGTGGACGTTAAGGTTGACGGTAATTTGATTACTATTACTGTGGCAGGCAGTTTTGATATCGGCTGTTACGAAGAGTTTAATAACTCCTATAAGGCTTATCTGTCGCCGGCGGATAATGTTTTTGTAATTGATATGGTACAGACCAGCTATATGGATAGCTCGGCTTTAGGCATGTTGCTGCTGTTACGGGATCGAACCGGTGGCGATAAGTCGCGGGTGCTGATTGTGAATGTGGGGCCTGAGGTAATGGAGACACTGAAGGTAGCGAATTTTGATCAGCTATTTAATATTCAGAGTAAATAAATTTAGATTTGATCAGGCCTGGTTAAATAAAAAAAGCGCGTTAAGCGCTTTTTTTGTGTCTGCAAATTGTGTCTTCAAAAGGGGAGATTAGCTATTTTTAATCTCGATTTTGGGGAACAGGTTGGCGTAATTACGCTTTTTAACCCCAATTTTGGCACTGATCTGATGGGCCATAGCGCGGTATTTTGCAGCAATGGCACTTTGCGGCTCGGCAGTCACTGTTGGCTTGCCCTGATCCGCCTCTTCACGGATCAGGGCAAGCCAACAGTGGCAGCGAACCCAGGAAATCGACCTTATAGGTTTCCGCCATCTGCTGGCCGCCGTGTTCACCAAAGATCGCCTCTTCATGTCCGCAGTTGCTGCAGATATGGGTCGACATGTTTTCGATAATACCTAATACCGGAATCTCGACCTTTTCGAACATTTTCAGGCCTTTTTTTGCGTCGATCAGCGAGATCTGCTGCGGGGTGGTGACAATGATCGAACCGGTGACCGGAATCTGCTGTGACAGGGTCAGTTGCACATCGCCGGTGCCCGGTGGCAGATCAATCACCAGATAGTCGAGCTCCTGCCACTGAGTCTCCTTGAGCAGCTGAGTCAGGGTCTGGGTGACAATCGGACCGCGCCAGATCATCGGAGAGTCCTCTTCGATTAGAGCACCGATTGACATCACCTGTAACCCATAGGCGCTCAGTGGTTGCATGGTTTTACCGTCTGCTGACTGCGGTTTGTCACTGATATTGAGCATGGTTGGAATGCTCGGACCGTAGATGTCGGCATCAAGCAGACCGACCCGTGCGCCTTCCTGTTGCAGAGCCAGGGCGAGGTTGACGCTGGTGGTGGATTTGCCGACGCCGCCTTTACCGGAAGCGATGGCAATAATGTTCTTGATGCCTGGCAGCGGCTCAGTACCTTTTTGTGAATCATGCGCCACGATCTGTGTTGACCACTCAATAACGACCTGATCGATTTGCTCGAGTTGTGTTAGTTGATTGCTCAGGTTCTGTTCAATCGCTGGCCACAGGCTTTTGCACGGGTAGGGCATGGCCAGGCTTAGTGTCAGCTGGCCCTTTTTGAACTGCACTGATTTGAGTGCTTTGAGTGTCAGCAGATCCTGTTTGGTGGTTGGATCCTGAGTCTGCTGCAACTGACTCTCAATGGCGCTTTGCAGTTCAGCTGAGACGCCATTGCCAAATAGTTTGTTTAAAATGCCCATAGGACAATCCTTTGTAATTCTGTGTTGTGTGGGCGCATTTTACCAGTTACGACTGCGTTTAAAAAACAACCGTTATTAAGGTTATTACTCTTCAGTGATAGATTTTTTTTAGTGGAAGTTTTAGTAGCCGTAAATTGAGCAGGCCTGTTCAGCTGTTAAAAGCGATATGAGTTGGCGGGTAGCTTGGCGGGATAGTGTTATAATTCTGTTTTTTCCACCTTAATTGAAGATTTAACTGTGTCTAATGCCCAAAAAGATGTCCAGCAAGATGTCCAGCAAGAAGTGATTGATCGCGCAAATAAAGAGTTGGATTTGACAGAGAGTAATGCCCGGATACGTTCAACCATTAGTCAGTTGCCCTCCCATCTGGCCGACCAGATTGCCGCAGGTGAGGTGGTGGAGCGGCCGGCTTCGGTGGTTAAGGAGCTGTTGGAGAATGCCTTGGATTCAGGGGCGACGCAGATCGATATCACCATCGAGTTAGGCGGTACGCAGTTGCTTCAGGTGGCGGATAATGGCTACGGTATTCCCAAAGAGGAGTTGCTGCTGGCAGTCAGCCGTCATGCCACCAGTAAGATCAAGAGCGCGCAGGATCTGGC
>CAZNML010000097.1:0-7708 GCA_964574275.1 uncultured Thiosulfatimonas sp.
CTATTGATATCGCCGTCGCCACTCGTCTGCTCAACAATGGATTTATGAGCGAAAACTCGCACCACCTGTATCAGCAGGCCAATCCCCACCAATACCGCCGTTATATCGGCAACCGCCTCATTCTGATTGACGATAAAATAGATCAGAATCAGCAACACACTCTGCCCGACCGCCCCCGCTTTCGACTGCGTGAGCATGTGTTCATACTGTTTAATTAACACTCTGTCTTGCATATTATGTAAGCAACCTTAATTAAATAATTACAGTCGTCCAATACAACTTAAGATAAATACACATCGGTATGTTTTTGTAGAAGCGGGCTTCACAAACAGACAGGCCTGTTCATTTTTATCATTCAGTGAAACAGAACTAATCTTTAAAGTTGTAGGAGATCACCGCGGTACGGATCTCTGAAATCACCTCACTCGGGATCATCAGTTCATTCACGCCGTCCTCTTCATACGCCTTCATTTCATCACCGCGGTAAGCACCTAAAGAGATCTCTGCAATAATTGAGTTGGCCACTTTAAGCATGGCCACCATCGCCCTTACCTTCTCATTCTGAATACGAGCGCACTCTGCGTTGTGGTGCAGCATAACGGCATTAATCATATCAATCGGCAGTTTCCATTTCTTGGAAATCAGCACCCCAACCATGGCGTGGTTTGAGCCCATCACCTTCTCTTCTAACGCCAGAATAGAGCCCGGGCGCGACATGGAGTTACTGAACAGTGGCCCATATCTTTTCTCATTTTTAGAAGCCAGCAGCAGTGCACCAGAATTATGAAACAGACCCAACATATAAGCTTCATCGCGCGATACGCCCTCAACCCACTCGGCGATATCGGCCATACAAAAGGCCACATCTACGCTGTGATCCATAATGTCTTTCACTAAGCCTTGAGCACCGAACAGGTTTTTCAGAGCAGACGCCACCACTAAATTATGAATATTATCTAAGCCCAAAACCCCGACCGCATCGCGAATCGAGTAACAGGGCTCACGTAACTTCATAATCGGCGAATTCACAATTTTTAACAGTTCACCCGACAAGGTAGTGTTTTTTTCAATAATCTCCGCCACCGTGGCGATATTGGCAAATTTACTCTTGATCTCTTGCTCTAATTGCAGAATCTCTGCCGGCAACTCAGGAATTTTAACGCCATTAATGGCCACCATTGCACGTTTCAATTTGTCTTGCATACGAATTTACGCTACCAACTCTTAATTATTAACCCATTTTTACAACGGGGTGCCCTTGGATAAAGTTTAACTTAATTGTCATCAACGGAACCTATTATAACCAGCGTATTTTAGGCAAGGAAACTTTAATGAAGCTATTCGCAAACATCTCAATTAATAAAAGACTGTGGCTTAACTTAATCCTCAGTTCACTCTTTCTTATTCTGATTGTGGCAACCACTAGAATGGGTTTAATTGAAATAGAAAACAGTGCTAATTCACTCACTACGCTACAAGAGAATAAAATTGCCAAAGTAAGCGAGCTTCAAAACAGTTTCTCAAAAACATTATTGACGATGAACGAGTATACCCTGACTTCAAACAAAGAGTCCGGTAACCTTTTTAATCAGCAGATGGATCAACTTAAACAACAGAACCTGTTATTGGAGAGTGTTTTGGATGCTGAAACCACTGCCGAAATGGATACGCTGCTGACCAACCTTAAAAAATCCGCCAACTCATCCGTATTTTTACAATCCCAAATCAGTGAAAACATTGAGTATGGGCTTGAACCTTCCACAGACACCATCAAAGCTCAAATAGAGGCGCTTAAGCAGATTGAAGACTTGGAAGAAGAACACTTAACCATCTTTAATGCCATTTTGCATAAATTACAAATCTCAAATACGGTCATGGTCAAAATGGTGTCGAACAGAGATATTACCGTAAAGGCTGTATTCGATCAGTCCGGGCTTGGCGATAGTGCAGTTGCGGATTTTGAAACATTAAGTGATCGCTTTGCCGCAGACTTTGAAAACCAGGAGGCCTATGAGACACTTTTTGGCGCTTGGGAGGGCTACTCTGAGAGCTTTAATGACTTAAGAGATGTCATCTCTACGACTTTTAAAAACAATAAAAGCATCTCAGAATTAACGCAAAGAGCCAATGAGATTATGCAAAACGCCTTACAGCAGAACCAGCTTGAGGTAATCACATTAATCCAAGGTGTTAATCAACTAAGCCAACATAAAACGACCGAAATACTGACTGCCAGCCTGCTGGCTTTAATGGTCATGCTATTGGTTAATTTTCTGATCATGCGTTCCATTACACAGCCACTGTCTAAAATCAAACAACAGATCAGCGCAATTGTTGCCAGCGGAGACTATAAATCCTGGACTCCCATCCAAGGGCGTAATGAACTTGCTGACATCAGCCAGCAAATTCGCTCTTTGTTAAACAGCATTGTCGCCGCTAATAGCGAAATCACCTCTGTCAGCCAACGTATTGCCGATGGCGATTTAAAAGCAAGGGTTCAGCAAGATTACCAAGGGGAGTTAGCGACCTTAAAATCGTCATTTAATAGCAGCTTGGATCAGATTGTTCACACTTTCAATGAAATTGATAAAAACAGTCAAGACTTGGCTCAGGGACAGCTACAAAGCCTCAGCAATCTTGAAGAGTTTTCCGGCGATTATCGCAATATTATGAGCAATCTACAGGCCGCGATTGATGTACAAAAGAATTCCATTTCCGCTGTGATTCATGTGACTGAATCAATGAGCCAGGGGGATTTCAGTCAACGCATAGAACTACAGCTTCCGGGCGAATACCATCACCTAAAACAGTATTTAAACCAATCACTGGATGATCTGGAGCAGGCTATTAATACACAAGAGGAGATTCTGACGCACTATAAAGACGGTAACTTCTCCTATCAAACAGAAACAGAATTCAATGGTCAACTCAAAGAACTCAAAAACAATATGGATCAGATGGCGTTAAGCATCAGTCGTATGATCTTCGATGCCAAACAGGCAGCAATCGATTCGGTTAATGGCGTTGAAGAGATCAGTGACGGCAATCAAGACCTAAACCAGCGCGTTCAAAAACAAGCCTCGTCGTTACAGCTGACGGCACAAAACATGGAGTTAATCTCACAGAGCACCCAACAGTCGCTGCAACATGCCTCAGAGGTCAATAGCGTCAGCCAAACGGTGAAACAAGCCATTAATAGCGGCAGTGAAGTCATCACTCAACTGGACAGCGCCATGCAACAGATTTCCAGCGCCAGCAATGAAATCTCTGAGATTACCGACCTGATTGACAGCATCGCCTTCCAAACCAACCTGCTGGCACTGAATGCCGCGGTGGAGGCCGCCAGAGCAGGTGAAGCGGGTCGAGGTTTTGCGGTCGTGGCTGGCGAAGTTCGCAATCTGGCGCAAAAGGCGGCAGAAGCCGCCAAACAGATCCGACACGTCTCCAACAGCAGTTTAGATAAAGTCTCATCAGGTATTGAGTTAAGTGAACAGACCAAAGAGATCTTTGTCGATAACCAAAACTCAGTTGAAGAGGTTGCCAAAATGGTACTGGAGATGCACAGCCTGCTGCAAGATCAATCCCACGGCATTCAGGAAGTCAATCAGGCCTTAACCGAAATCGATGACTCAACCCAACAGAATGCAGCACTGGTTGAAGAGATCTCCAGCACCTCAAGTAATATCATCGACCAGGTTAAACAACTTGAAGCGTCACTCTACGCCTTTGAAACCTTGGAGGAAACGGCGCTGAGCTATAAACCCGCGGCCTAACTCACTCTTTATCAGGCAGTACTGTGTCGAGTAGCAGCATTACCCGCTCCAAAATAAGCGGTTGGGCTTTGGCATTTGGGTGCAGTCCGTCCCACTGCATTAAATCAGGATCCAGTACCACCGGTTCAAGGAAAAAGGGATCAAATGCGAGCTGGTTATCCGCGGCAACGGAGGCGAAGACCTGCTGCAGCAGACGATCATAAGCCGGGCCATAATTGGTGGGCAGACGCACACCCAGTAGCACCGGTGTACAGCTTGTTACCGCATTTTTGCACATCCCTACCATCGACTGCAGATTACGTTTGCTCGCCATAAGGTCCTGCCCTCTCAAAGCATCGTTAGCTGCCAGTTCAATAATCAGAAGCTGTGGCTGATACTGTTTCATCAAGGCGGGCAAGCGCTGTTTACCGCCGGAGGTGGTCTCGCCGCTGATACTGGCATTCACCACCCGATAACCGGGTAACTGTTGCTGCAACAAGGCTACCCAGCCCTGCTCGCTCGGCATGCCGTAGGCCGCACTCAAACTGTCGCCCAAGACCAACAGAACCGGCTTGCCTGCTGCAGGCGCTTGCGAATTTGCAATGCTTAGACTAGCATTGATACTCAAGCCAACGCCTAAAAGCAGAAACATAGTATGTCTAAGCCATCGACTGATCCAGCCATTATTGAACTGCACGATGTTCACTATCAAATTCCCTATGAAGACCAAGTTCTTACTATATTAAGAGCCTGCCAGCTGCAAGTCCAGCCGCGTGAAAGCTTAGCCATTGTCGGCAGATCGGGTTCAGGCAAGTCTACCCTGCTGTCTCTGATGGCGGGGTTGGACCTGGCTACATCGGGACAGATCAGCCTATTGGGGCATGCGCTTAATCAACAGTCTGAAGACCAGCGCGCTCTGGTGCGTGCCCAGCAGGTCGGTTTTATCTTTCAGAACTTCCAGCTGATGCCGAGCATGAGCGCCTTAGAGAACATCTTAATGCCATTGGAACTGTTTCAAGTCGAAGCTGCCAGAGAGAAAGCCTTAGCCGCGCTCGAACTGGTGGGCTTACAGGATCGCGCCAACCATCGTCCAGCTGAGTTGTCCGGTGGTGAGCAGCAACGTGTCGCCATCGCCCGTGCCTTTGTCACCGAACCGAAGGTACTGTTCGCAGACGAACCGACCGGCAACCTGGATGAAGAGACGGCACAGCAGATTCAACAACTGCTGTTTGAACTTAATCACAGCAGACAAACCACTCTGATTCTGGTCACCCATGACTTGGACTTTGCCCAAAAGTGTGATCGCGTGGTGCAACTGCAGCATGGAACAATCGAGCCCTATCGAGAGGAGGCTTAGAGCATGCACAGCCTGCTAATTGATGCTTCAACCGCCTCCAAATGGTTTATGCGCAGTTTAAAACGGGGCGACTGGTTGTGGCTGATGATTGCTGTTATCCTCGCCAGTGCCACGGTAACCGTGGTCAAACAGCTTGGCGACACGGTGCAGCAGAGTATGCTCAGAAAAGCGTCTCAATCATTAGGTGCTGATTTTGTCATCCGCAGCTCACGCCCGATTGAACGTACCTGGCAGCAACAGGCTCAGGCTTTAGGTTTGCAAACCAGTCAAAGCACCAGTGTGACCACCATGGCGCTCAGCGGTGAGCGTTTTCAGCTGGTGCAACTCAAAGGCATCACCGATAACTACCCTTTAAGGGGCCAGCTGCAGCCAAGCCCTGAGTTAGGCTTTTCCCCACTGAGCCCCAACCACATCTGGGTTGAACCCAAACTGCTGTCTTTAATGCAGCTGCAGGCAGACAGCGAGATGACCTTGGGCACAATGAACTTCAAACTTGCCGGCGCCATAGTCTCGCAAAATGTCATTAGCCCCTTAAGCAGCTTTGCCCCACAGGTAATGATGCCGCTGTCTCAGTTGAAAGACACCGAGCTGATCGGCCCGGGCAGTCGGGTCAATTATGAACTTGCCGTAGCCGGCTCCCCGCAGGCGGTGCAAACCTTCTCAGAAAGAGTCACACCACAGAAACCGCCACACTGGCAGCTGCTCTCTGCGGAAGCGCCCTCCGACGATTTGGCTAAGTCACTGGATCGCGCCTGGCTGTTTTTAGATTTAGCCGCACTCTCTGCGGTACTGATTGCCGGTATGTCAATTGTGATTGCCAGCCGTTTCTATTTAACCCGCTGGAAGAACAGCATGGCCTTAATGCGTGCCTTTGGCGCCCATAATGCCAAAATGCAGCGCCTGTTTGCCTTTCAATTAAGCTGGATTGCTCTGTTGAGCAGTTTTATCGGCGTGTTGATCGGTTATCTGATTTTACAGCTACTGCACCCATGGTTAACGGACTACTTTAATCCACTGGTAGAGGCCTCACCCTGGCCGGCTTTATGGACCGGCTTTTTAAGCGGCCTGCTGGTATTATGGAGTTTTGCCTGGCAGGCGCTTCAAAATGCGCTGCAGACCTCCCCAATGCAGGTTTTAAAATCTGTACCACAATCACCAAAATCGATTCACCTGTTTATCAGTTTCACCCTGTTACTGAGTCTGGTCAGTCTGCTGTTTGGCACGCAATCGGTGCTGTGGATTCTGGCAGGCCTGATTGGGTTAAGCCTGATTTTATGGCTGTTTGCCAATCTGCTGATCAAATTTATTCAAAGCCTGCAGTACGGCAGCAAAGGCTGGTTACGCATCGCGCTGTCGGCGCTGCTAAAAGAGCCAGGCCTGATTAAAATTCAGTTGATCTCGGTAGGCATGGTGCTGTTTGTGTTGATCCTAATGACATTTGTGCGCCAGGATCTGATGCAAAGCTGGCAGGCCTCACTGCCAGACAACACTCCCAATACTTTTATTATGAATGTGCAGCCGGATCAGAAACCCGCTGTGGAATCGATTCTGGCGCAACAGCAGCTGACTACTGAGTTAGTGCCGATGGTTCGAGGTCGCTTACTGGCACTCAACAACCAAAATCTCAGTGCCGCAACTTTAAGTGACGAACGGGCGCGCCGCCTGCTGGAGAGAGAGGCCAATATCGCCATCTTGGATCATATTCCCAGCCACAATGTCATCACCAGTCAGCTCACCGAACTTAACCCGGCACTACCGAGCGTCTCCGTTGAGCAACAGATGGCGCAACGCTTTAATATTCAGCTTGGGGACACCTTAACCTTTAACCTCGCCGGGCAGAACTATCAATATCAAGTGAGCAGTTTCAGAAAGGTTGAGTGGCAGAGCTTTCAGCTTAACTTCTTTTTTATTCTGCAACCGGTTGAAGAGCGCCTGCTGCCGATCAGTTATCTGGGGAACTTCTATCAACCGCAGAAGCGAGCAGCGTCGAGCGACTTGACCCAACAGCTGGCCAGCGCTACGCCGGGTGTATTGGTCATTAATGTCAGTCGTATTCTGCAACAGATTCAGGAGATTATGTCGCAAGCCAGCTGGGCGGTATCCGGGTTATACCTATTCACCTTGTTAGCCAGTATCGGCGTGCTGTTTACCGCCACCCTGGCCAGTCAACAGTCACGTATTCAAAGCTGGTTACTGCTGCGTACCATTGGCGCCACCAATCACACCATTATTAAAATAGGCCTGACGGAATTTGCCCTGCTTGGTGCAGTCGCCGGCATATTGGCCGCCAGTTTCGCTCAGGTTGCCAGTGTAATGATCGGTCACTTTCTACTGAAAACCGCACCCCAGCTGGATCCAGGCATCTGGGTCAGCAGTATTGTGGCCGGCAGTCTATTACTGCTGCTGACCGGATTAATCACCCAGTGGCGCTATTTGAAACAGAATCCACGAAGTTTAAAACAGCATATCAGCCAGCAGTAACCCTGCCAATTTCAAAAGTCATGCCTACTAAATCAAAACGCTTTATTTTCAAATAAACCGCGTCTTTATTACAAAATGTAATAAAACTTTAACAATAAGCCATTGAATTTTATTCTTT
>CAZNML010000098.1:0-7669 GCA_964574275.1 uncultured Thiosulfatimonas sp.
ACTCCATCTGGTTATTAGTGGTCTCGGCCTGATAACCTTTCAGCTCTTTGACGTGCTGTTTATAACGCAACAGCGCCCCCCAGCCACCCGGACCCGGGTTGCCGCGGCAGCCACCATCTGTAAACACTTCAATTACTTGCACGTTGCACTCTCTTCGGTCTTGTTTTGTGATGCGCCCGACCCCACCTTGTTAGATAAACGGTTGGTAGCCACGGACCGGCCTTTAGCCAGCCCTAGCCAACGCGCCTGTTTCCAACTGGCGCCAATTAACTTCGGCGCATCCACTTTTTTGCGCGCAACAATACAGTAGACATTGCCAAACTGCAAACCCAGACGACTTAACAACTTCTCAATTCGCTCCAGCAGACGCCAACCTGCTAAGGAGTCCCCAAAGGTGGTGCCGGCAAAACAGGAGATGGTGCTATATTGAATCTCTTCAATTTCATAACCAAGCACCTCCAGCCACTCAACCACCCTGGAACTGCGCACCAAATTCGCCTGCTTAAAGGTTCTGCCCTCGCGCCCCAAACGTGACTTAATAATCCCGCAGGCCAGAGGGTTAAACCCGGTTAACACCAGTCGCCCTTCGGCAACCAGAACCGTATCCACCTGGCGTAACAGATAGTAGGGATCATGCACTGTTTCCAAGGTGTGCGGCAGTAGCATCACATCCACCGTCTCTTTAGCCAGCGGCAAAAAATCCAGACCGGTTTTAACCCAGTGAATAGGCACCGAAGTTTGCTGCTTCTCAATAAACTCTTTTTGCCAACTTAAGACCACCGACTCTTCAAATTGATCATCAAACACCAGTTTATTTGAGACCCGGCTACCATGCAGCCACTCATGCGTTGCCGTACAACCGAGCTGCACCAGATAATAACCGAATAAGTTACTGATTGCCGCCTGCAGCAGTTGTGACTCTTGCTGAAAAAGCAACCGCCCTCTGGGTGTTTTGTACCAAGCTTGTAAAAACTTCTGAAAGCCTTGATGCATAGCGTTTTCCTAGGTTTTTTCTCTGCTCAAATGCAAATAACTTTGTTAGAATATTACAAATTCTAAACGAAGAACATAAAGCTTGTATGAATATCATCGGCATTCCTGCGTTAGTCGGTAGCTATGACAACTACATTTGGGTCCTTACAGAAGATGAGCAGGCCTGGGTAGTTGACCCCGGAGAATCCCTACAAGTCATTGAGTATCTGCAGCAGCACAACCTCGATCTGCAAGGAATCTTAATCACCCATTTCCACCATGACCACGTTGAAGGAATTCCCGCTCTGAAGCAGACCTTTCCTAAAGCGCATGTCTATGGGCCTGAAAAAACCGATAACCCTTTTATCCAAACCAGGCTCAAACAAAATGACAGCGTCAAACTGACGTCTGAATGGCAACTGACGGTGTTAGAGACCCCCGGTCACACTCAGGACCATATCGCCTACTACAACCCTCAGGCTCTATTCTGTGGTGACACCCTGTTTACAGCGGGTTGTGGCCGTAAGTTCACCGGCACTTTTGCTGAGTTTACTCAATCGATCCTGAACTTACGTCAACTCGACCCGCAAACTCCATTTTACTGTGCACATGAATATACCCACAGTAATCTCAAGTTTGCTCACTTGGTTGAGCCGGATAATGCCGAGCTCAATGCCAGAATCAAACAGTGTGACATTCACTACCCCGCCAACCATATTGGACCGCAATCCACCGTGGGCGAAGAGTGTGCGACCAACCCATTTATGCGATTTGACCACCCACAGATCAAAAGCCAACTGTTGCAGCGCGGGGCACAAGAGAATGCAGTCAGCCTGTTTACCACTCTGCGCCAGTGGAAAGACGAACTTGATCAGTCGGGTGAACTTGATCAGTTAGACTTTGCTGAGTTACAACAGCAATTAGATGCGAACTAGCCCAATTTTTAATTTAAAAAAATAGCGACAACCCTATGCCATACTCAAAAGCCAACTCCATTTACAGCAGCTTGCAGCGTACTTTCAAGCCGATAACGCTTGGCCTCTGCAGCGTGGCGCTATTAAGTGGGTGTAGTCAGCTGCCAAAGTCATTTAATGACAGCCGTGTTGAGCACTCTACTGACAGTACGGATCTGCAAGCGTCGCTTTTCAAAGCTCCCTCTGTCAAAGCCCCCGCTACCAACAACACTCACCTACTTGGCCTGGACAGTAAAGAGGAGATTCACCAGCGGGCGATAACCGACCCTCAGGAGTTGATCGCCTCCAGTGAAAAACCACTGCACTATGCCAATATTTGGGATGAGATCGCCAGTGAGCTTCACCTGGGCACAAACCACTACGACTCCTTTTCGGGTTACGTCAGCTACTATAAAAAGAGACCCAGCTATCTAAAACGCGTCTCTAAACGCGCTCAGCCTTATATGCACTTCATATTTTCTGAAGTCAAAAAGCGTAATATGCCCTACGAAATGGCTCTATTGCCGATTATTGAGAGCGGTTTTCAGGTCTCGGCCAAGTCACACCAGAATGCCGTTGGCTTATGGCAGTTTATTCCGCAAACCGCACACCTATATGGCTTAGATAAGAACTGGTGGTATGACGGCCGTCAGGATATCGTGCACAGCACCAAAGCCGCATTGACCTACCTGAAAAAACTGCATGACCTGAATAATGACGACTGGCTGTTAGCGCTGGCTTCCTATAACGGCGGCATCGGAAATGTCTGGAAAGCGGTCAAAAAATATAAAAAGAGACACCCTCATGTCAAGCAGCCCAGCTACTGGCAGATCCGCAGATACCTGCCTAAAGAGACACAGAACTATGTGCCACAACTGCTGGCGGTTGCTCATACCATTCAAAATAGAACCGAGTTTAAACAACAGCTAGAACCCATTGATAATAAAAGCTATTTTCAGGTAGCTACACTGGATAAACAGATCTCTTTAGACAAGGTGGCCTCCCTGTCTGACACCCCGAACTCGCTGTTAGCAAAACTCAACCCGGGCTATTTGCGTCCAGCTACGCCACCCAATGGTCCATTCCATATTGTCTTGCCACAGCAGCAGTTTCAACAGTTTATAAGCGCACTGTCTGCCGATGACTCGGTGTTTGATATTCAGTGGACTAAACATAAAATTCGCAGTGGTGATACCTTAGGAGAGATCGCTCAGAAATATAAAACTTCAACTCGCGCGATTAAAAAACTTAACAATATGCGTAACAGCCGAATTCGAGTCGGTAAAACGCTGTTGATTCCACTACCGCAACAGTACGCCAAAACATTTAATGTCGACAACAAATCTAAATCCAAATACACCGGACCCAAGTTCCAGCACACGGTTAAATCTGGTGAGTCTTTATGGACCATTGCCCGTTACTACAATATCGACACCAAAACCCTGTGTAACTGGAATAATATTGGCGTACGCACTCCACTGCGTAAAGGCCAAAAACTGGAGATTCGCTCCGGACAATATGGCCAGCAGCAGACCTATACGGTTAAAAATGGCGACAGCCTATGGATCGTTGCTAAGAAATTTGGGGTCACCACCACCGAATTGAGTCGCTGGAACAAGATCAAACGCAGCAAAGTACTGCAACCGGGAATGAAACTTAAAATCTGGCAGCCTAAGTCAACCAAAGTTCAGCAGGCCTCAAACAGTGATCAATATAAGCGCTATACGGTTAAGTCTGGAGACAGTTTATGGGATATTGCCAAAGCGAATAAACTATCGACCAAAGTGATAGCTCGTTATAATAAAATCTCTGAAAAGGCCTACCTGAAACCCGGCCAGGTGCTAAAAATTCCATATGATAAAAACACCTAATCCAAGCAAACAAGCCCTGCCCGTTACTCTGTTAAACAGGGCTCTGACAGCGATTCAATTCAGTCTATTTGGCCTGATGCTACTGTTCGTAAACAGCAGCTTTGCCAGCTCCAACTTAACGCCCAACCAACAGACCTTTCTCGATGCCTTTCAGGCTGTTAAGGTCAATGACCGTCAATCCATCTCGCGCTACAAGGCGCAACTTAAAGAGTATGAGCTCTACCCTTACATTCTCTACCACGACTACCGACTGCACTTTAACAGCACGCCCGAACGGCTGATCACCCAATTCATTAAAGACAACCAAAACAACTACTTAGGCGATCGTCTTTACACCAAATGGCTGCATCACTTAGGCAAAGGCAAACAGTGGAAAGCTTATCTTAAACACTATCAACCCCAAAAGAGCCGTGACCTACAGTGCTATTTTGCGCGTGCTCAAGCGCAGCATAACCAGCTTGACAGTGCTCTCAAAAGCGCACAAAAACTCTGGGTGTCAGATGACTATCTGAGTAAAGCCTGTCTGCCGCTGGCGAAAGTACTGCGCAAGCATAAAAAACTGACCGGTTCGATGATCTGGGAACGCATCCATCTGGCCATGCAAAAACGCCGCACAGGCCTGGCGAAAACCTTAGCCAAAGATCTCTCCACCAAGGAGCGTAAAATGTTTAACACCTGGCTCAGCGTCTACCGCAATCCGCAAATGACCGCTAAAGCCCTGCCTAAAGAGATGAGCCCGGTGGTGAAGAAACGTGTATTTACACAGGGGATCAGACGTCTGGCTCGCAAACAACCCGATCAGGCGGTACAGAACTTGGAACGCTTCTATCAACAGTATGGACTATCCAACAGCCAATACCTGCAGCTGAAGCGCTCAATTGCCCTGAGTGCTGCTTACCGCTATAAACCGCAGGCGGAAGAGATATTAAAAGCCGTAAATGATAATGGCGGCGCCTCTAAAAACAGTCTACGCTGGCAGGCTCAGGTCGCCTTGAAGAGCTCCAACTGGCAGCTGTTGCTGGAGACCATTGAACTGATGAGCAATGAACAGCAGGCCAGTAACCAGTGGCAGTACTGGAAGGCGCGTGCGCTGGAAGCGACCGGTTCAGAGCAAACAGCTTTGAAGATTTACCGCAAACTGGCGAAGCAGCGTAACTACTATGCTTTTTTGGCAGCTGATATTCTCAAAGCCGACTATCAGTTTAACCCGGATCCAATCAAACCCATTCAAAGCGAACAGCTGATTAAAAAATATCCGCAACTGCAGCGCATGCAGGAGCTGTTAGCCATTGACTGGTTAACCAGCGCCAAACGTGAGTGGTATAACCTACTGGCACAGCTTGAAGCGGACGAACTGCATGCGGTGGCGATCTTAACCAACGACTGGCAACAGTACTCCATGGCCATCACCACCGCCGCCAAAGCCAAGAAATGGAATGATCTGTCGGTGCGTTTTCCTACCCCACATAAAACACCGGTGATGCAGAGCGCGGACAAGCACGGTGTTGACCCTGCCTGGGTGTATGGCGTAATACGTCGAGAGAGTGCCTTCTCTCCCAGCATTCAGTCCTCTGCCGGCGCCATAGGTCTCATGCAGCTCATGCCGCAAACAGCAAAGTATATAGGTCGTAAAATTGGTATTAAACGCACCCCTAAAAGTGTCTTAACCCAACCTAAACCGAATATCGAACTTGGCAGCGCCTATCTGGCCTATCTGAACAAGAAGTATGACGGCAATAAGGTATTAGCCACCGCCTCTTACAATGCCGGACCAAAACGGGTTGACAGTTGGATTCCTCAAGACCATAGCCTACCCGCTGATCAGTGGATTGACTCCATTCCTTTTACTGAAACGCGCGGCTATGTCAAAGCCGTTCTGGAGTACACCACCATCTTCAAATCGCTGCTGCATAAGAAGTATGACCGTCTACGAGATGTTATGCCGCCTATTGGTCAACCACTCTCCTCTGCTAACAAGCAGTAACACAAGCGAAGCAGCGAGCCTTCCTTAGATTCAGACTATATTCTTAAGCACGCTTATTAAGAGATGGATCCGTCTGCGACATCTATAAAATTCAAACAGGAAAGTCTTTTTTGAGGCAAAAAAAATCCCCAGTGGACAGCGCCGGACTGGGGATCAAATATTATTTCGTATGAAATAATCAGAGGAGGATACTCATGAAGAAACATGAATAGCCTATAGTATATAAGCAGCTCCTTATTTAGTCAACTAATAACCCAAAAAAAAATTTTAATGACTACTAATTAACTACGCACTTTCAATCACTTATAAGGCAGGCCTGCTTAGTTTTCACCAACAAACCCGAGCCTTTTAGGCGTAATATCAAGCACTTCCACCTCTAATTTCTACGCCAGGTTGTACCTTCTGCCGTATCTAATAACTCAATTTTCTGTTCCAACAGCTGATCACGAATCTCATCCGAACGCGCGAAGTCTTTGTTGGCTCTGGCCGCTTTACGCTCTTCTATCAGCGCCTCAATCTGCTCATCACTGAACTCCGAGTCCGATGGCTGCGACTTAAAGAAACTCTCGGCATCCTGTTGCAGCAGTCCAATCTGATTTGCCAGCTTGACTAACAGACCACACAGTCCAGCGTCCTTGGTCTTATTAACCTCTTTCGCCAGTTCAAACAGAATCGCCATCGCTTTAGGCGTATTGAAGTCATCATTCATGACCTCATTAAAGTCGCTTTCAAACTGTGTATTTGGCGTGGCTTCTGCTGGTGCTACCGCTTCCACAGCCGAATACAGACGCCCGACACTGGCTTTGGCCGCTTCCAGGTTCTCTTGAGAGTAGTTCACCGGGCTGCGGTAGTGGCTTGCCAACAGGAAGTAACGAATCACCTCCGGATGGAACACCTTCAGCACTTCACGAATAGTAAAGAAGTTATTCAGCGACTTCGACATTTTCTCGTCATCAATGCGCACGAAACCACAGTGCATCCAGGTATTCACATAGTGCTCACCGGTGGCACACTCGGACTGGGCAATCTCGTTTTCATGGTGCGGGAAGGAGAGATCCATTCCGCCGCCGTGAATATCAAAGTGGTTACCTAAACATTTAGTCGACATCGCGGAACACTCAATATGCCAGCCTGGACGGCCGCCGCCCCAGTTGGAGTCCCACGCCGGCTCATTCTCTTTGGAGGCTTTCCACAATACAAAGTCCATCGGATCCTGTTTGACATCATTGACATCAACACGCGCCCCCGCCTGCAGGTCCTCCAGGTTTTTACCGGATAGGCGGCCATACTTATCAAAGGAGTTCACTTTAAAGTAGACATCGCCATTCTCTGCTGGATAGGCGTGACCTCTGTCAATCAACGACTGGATCATATGTTTGATCTCATCCATATACTCAGTCGCTCTCGGCTCATTATCCGGACGCAATACATTCAACGCGGTCTCATCGGCATGCATCTCATCAATCATACGTGTGGTCAAAGATTGAATGGATTCACCATTCTCCAACGCACGTTTAATGATCTTGTCATCAATGTCGGTGATATTGCGCACATAGTTAACATCGTAACCCAGGCTGCGCAGGTGACGCACCACCGTATCAAATACCACCATGACACGCGCATGACCGATGTGACACAGATCATAGACGGTGACGCCACAAACATACATCCCCACTTTATTTTCATGGATAGGAGTAAATAACTCTTTCTGACGAGTTTCAGTATTATAAATATGCAGTGCCATAGTGATTCCGTTGCCTATTTTAAAAAAGGGTCAATAATTAAAACTTTAAGCAGGCCTGTCCAATTTAAAACAGCTTATTCATTCTGTTTCAATGCTTCACGCATTCTAAATCCATAAAAAGCGGTTTAGCAGAACCATGCCAAGT
>CAZNML010000099.1:0-7657 GCA_964574275.1 uncultured Thiosulfatimonas sp.
CTGACCTGCTGTTACAGGGGCACTATTTCAGCAAGGCTCTGCCAAATGAGGAGTTGAACCAGCAGGACGCAATGGCCATGTAAGCTTGGTAAAATTGCAGTTTTACTAGGCTACAGTTTGTTTTCAGGGGGACTCTAACGTATCGACGCCAGATTGATCTTCAGTGTCGATAGTCGATTAAGCTTACTTTTCGAAAGGCTCTTGGCGTTTGCGTTTGTTATTGGCCACTTTGGTCATATAGAGCGCAAAGCCGCCAACAAGAGCGAGCATCAAAAAGGCGAAACCGCTCGTAATCAATAATGTTGCGTTCATATCATTATCCTTCTACTTTTAATAGGTTGACTATACTTTCAAAACTCAGAAAAGCCAAGTAAGTCAGTATATCCAACAGTCTCTGCGTAAATTGCTGCAACAAGATAAAGTGAGGCTTAGGCCGTTAATGGTTATTGATTACGCTCTTTAGTGTTACCAAAAAACTCAATGCGGTTGCGGCCATTATCCTTGGCGTTATAGAGTGCCTCATCCGCACATTTAATCAGTGTTTCAATCTGTTGATCGTGCAGTTTAGCTGAGCTGTGACAGATACCGATGCTGATGGTTAATCTGATCGGGGTGTCGTTATACTCGGGTTTAAGTTGCTCTATTAACTCGCGCATTCTTTCGGCAATTTCAAGCGTTAACTCCAGTGGTGTGTCGTATAGCAACAGGATAAACTCCTCACCGCCCCAACGGGCGAGGATATCCTGGCCTCGTAACGCTTTTTTAAGACAGGTTGTAACCTGTTTAAGGATATAGTCACCGGCATCGTGACCTAAATCATCATTAATCTTTTTAAAGTGGTCGATATCAATCATCAGCGCCGCTATCGGTTTGGACTTTCTGCTGCTTAAGGCAATGAATTTTGGTGCAATACTAAGAAAACCTTTGCGATTGAGCATGCCTGTCAAAAAGTCGGTATTGGACGCTCTTTTATAAGCACGCATTGCACTTTCAAGCTGGTGTATCAAATCATGTTCGGTTCTCATATCCTGGATGACGCCAATGTACTTCATACCCAGTTCAGACTGAAAGGGGGAGATAGTGACTTTTACAGGAAGCGGTTCGTTACTCCTGTTGACCGCCTGCAGAACCCGGCCCTTGTTTAACACTTTGGTTTTTGTTTTTGAGCTGTGCATATAGTTGTCGTGCTGGTTTTTGTGCTCCCCTGCTGGTATGAGAATGGAGACATTCTGGCCGTAGAGCTCCTCCTCTTGATAACCGAAAAAATCCAGTGCCTTCTGGTTACACTCCTCAATAATGCCGTTTTCATCAGTAATGAAAATACTGTCGTGGATACTTTCAATTACGCCGTCATAGAAGTGATGAAACAGCGAGAGTGTTTGTGAATTTTCAACCGAAGCGATATGAAAATTCAGGTTGCGTCGAGCGAGATAGAGACTAAAAAGCAGGGCTAAAAAGAACAGGCTGAAGGTGGCATAAAAGAATGGATAGGTGATGCCTTCATAATTGTTTTCGTGCTGAGCGATCGCCTGATCAAGCTGCTTTCTATTTTCGATATAAAGGTACATCAGGGTTGCAGGTATACCCGAGTCATCCACTCGCACCAGGGCATCGGTATCTGCGGGATTCCAATTTTCTGATATGGCATTAATGACAATCGGGTGTTTATCAAAATAGCTTCTGAAAGTCGCCTCAATGTTATCCAAAAGTTTTAGATTTTCAGGCTGTTTTTCAAGCCGTTTAAGTTCATAAAGGGTAGTCAGAATATCGGCTTTCTGGGACTCTATCAGCGGGATGCGGCTTTCATCATTTCTTAGTACCGCATTTTTGAAGTTATGAATATAGCCTCCATAACCTGCATAGAAGATTAATTTGGAGTAGAGGTTATATTTTTTCAGGTTCTGGATATGCGCTTGCTGGTTCTGCTGTTTTTCCTGCAGATAAAGGTAGGTGGTGCCGTAGGAGACGGCAAGCAGACAGATCACAATAATCAGCTGTACGATTCCCCCATAACTATTGAACTTTTTATGGTTTGTTAGGAAGTGCTGCGGCCTTTGAAAGCGCTCCTTCATACTGCCGTCCTTGGTAAAATTGCTTATTAAAGTTTAGCAATTATTAAGGGGGTTGGCAAATTAGTACTGTTAATTCAGATGCTTAGAGCGCTGTAATTGAATTAAAGGGGAGGGTTGAATGCTTGGAGTTCTAAGGTTTTACCGGCTGGGTGAAAGTGCCTGATCAGGCTGTCTGACCACATTTGAGCGCGTTTAGGCAGGCCCTGTTCCAAGTAAGTCTTCACCTGTTGATAGACTGCCTGTTTGAACTCTTCTGACGGTTGGTTATTCAGAGCCAGATTGTCGGCGCTGAAATGGAACTGGAATCCGGCCGAGACCGAAAAAATCCACTCCAGTGCCTGAGGCTTGACCTCAACCTTTTCAAACTCGGCCTGGCGTTCTGCTGAACGGCCGTCCGGCTCATACCAGTAACCGAAGTCTTCCAATAAGCGACGCTCCTTGCCGGCAACACACCAGTGGGCAATCTCATGCAGGGCACTGGCAAAAAAGCCGTGTGCGAAGATGACTCGATGGTGTTTATGATTGTCATCTGCAGGGCGGTAGATAGGCTCCTCTTCACAACAGACCAGTTCGGTGTTGTAAGTTGAGATAAACGTCTGGTTGAAAAGTTTGACCAGTGTTTCTGGGCTATGTGCTGACATGAGAATCGGGATGTAAAGCTAAGAGTAATCAACCAGGCCTGGTTAACGGAATGTTTTACCATACCCTGTAAAGGGGTATAAAGGCCTGGTCATTTGTGGAATTACAGTTTGGCCATAACTCGGCGAGCGGCTTGAATGGTATTGTCGATGTCTTCATCAGTATGTTGTGAAGAGACGAAACCGGCTTCAAACGCTGAAGGCGCCAGGTAGACGCCTTCATCCAACATGCCGTGATAGAACGCTTTGAAACGCTCCATATCACCTTGAGCAACCTGGGTAAAACGGCTGATGTTTTTCTCTTCCGAGAAGAAATAACCAAACATACCGCCAACCTGATTGGTGGTGAATGGGATATTGTTTTCATCCGCTGCCGCTTGCAGGCCTTCTAGTAACTTAGCTGCTTTGCTGGTCAGGTTCTCAAAGAAACCTGGCTCTTGAATCAGTTGCAGGGTTTTCAGTCCTGCCGCCATTGCCAGTGGGTTACCAGATAAGGTTCCTGCTTGATAAACCGGACCTAATGGCGCGATGTGTTGCATGATTTCACGTTTACCACCAAAAGCACCAACCGGCATACCGCCACCGATGACTTTACCGAAAGTGGTCAAATCTGGTGTGATGTTGTAAACACCCTGTGCACCTTGCAGGCCGGCACGGAAACCACACATTACCTCATCAAAGATCAGCACCGTTCCAGAAGCGTCACATACTTCACGCAGAGTTTCCAGAAAACCTTCTTCCGGTGGAATGCAGTTCATATTACCGGCAATCGGCTCGACGATAATACAGGCGATTTGATCACCGATTTCGGCAAATACTTTACGTACTTCGTCGGCATCATTGTGAGTCAACGTCAAGGTCTCTTCCGCTAGAGCGGCAGGTACACCAGGAGAGGAAGGCACACCCAAAGTCAAAGCACCAGATCCCGCTTTTACCAGCAAAGAGTCAGAGTGACCGTGGTAGCAACCTTCAAATTTAACGATTTTATCGCGTCCAGTGTAACCACGAGCCAGACGAATTGCCGTCATGGTCGCTTCCGTTCCAGAGCTCACCATGCGTACCATATCCATAGATGGAATCAGCTCGCAGACCAAGTCAGCCATCTCGGTTTCGATCGCCGTTGGTGCACCGAAGCTCAGACCTTGCTCAGCCTGTTGTTGTACCACCTTAACTACTTCCGGGTGAGCGTGACCCAGAATTGCAGGACCCCATGAGGCAACGTAGTCGATATACTGTTTGTCATCCGCATCGGTCAGGTAAGCGCCTTTGGCGGCTTTAAAGAATACCGGATCTCCGCCTACGCCTTTAAAGGCTCTTACTGGCGAGTTAACGCCACCTGGAATGTGTTTTTGTGCGGCTTCAAATAGGTCGTGTGAATTGCTCATGAATTTTCCTTTAATAGAGAGCCGCTCATGCTGTTAGCCGGCTCTGTATGTCCTTGTTCTGTGTTAAAGCTGAGGGCTCATCTGTTTAATACGTTCGGTGACTAAGTCAAACTGTACTTCACCAATCTGTTTGTAGACGATATTGCCATTGGGCGCAATCAGGAAGCTGGTTGGAGTCAGCAGTACATCGCCAAAGGCTTTGGCGATTTGACCGTCTTCATCACGCACAAAGATAAACGGATAGGGATTGCTCTGAATGAACTTTTGTACCTGCTCGGCCGGGTCGTAGTCCATCGAGACGGCCACCAGTTCAAAACGATCACCCAGATTGTTTTTCATCTGTGCCAGGTGCGGCATTTCAGCAATACAGCCCGGGCAGGAGGTGGCCCAGAAGTTGACCAGAATCGGTTTTTTAGGCTGACTTAAGTCAATTACCTGGCCTTGTGAACCATTAACTGTGATGGCGGGTGCTTTGCCTAATCCATCTGAAAATACAGTGAAATAGAGTAGGGTAGCTAATAGAGCGACCACTAATAATCCAAATAGTTTGCTGCCAATGTTCTGCATGTAATCGAACTCTTTCGTTATACGCTTGAATTTGAGAGGGTGACTTGGTTAGCAGTCCAACCTCTCACGGATCTCTTTAAATAAAAATCGGGTCGACATTGCTGTGACCCGATTGAATAGAGTGATCTTACTCAAATAGAGCTTGACCGGCTTATTTTGCTGTCAGTGTTTCCACACCGTTTGCTGTACCGCATAGGAAGATATCAGCTGGACGAGCGGCGAATAGACCGTTAGTCACCACACCGACAATGCTGTTTAGCTCAGTTTCCATCGCAACAGGATCAGTGATCTGCAGACCGTGGATATCCAGAATTACATTACCGTTATCGGTCGTGAAGCCTTCACGCAGAACCGGTTCACCGCCTAGACGCTTAACGATTTCACGTGCAACGTAGCTACGCGCCATTGGAATCACTTCAACTGGCAGTGGGAATTTACCCAGCACGTCTACTTTTTTACTGTCATCAGCGATACAAACGAATTTGTCCGCTACCGCTAATACGATCTTTTCACGGGTTAAAGCACCGCCGCCGCCTTTGATTAGGTTTAGACCGGCATCCGCTTCATCCGCACCGTCAATATAGACTGACATCTCTGCAACAGAGTTCAGGTCTAATACCGGAATGCCATGGCCTTTTAGACGTTCTGCAGTGGCTTCAGAGCTGGCAACGGCACCTTCGATAGAACCTTTGATTTTTGCTAGTTCATCAATGAAAAAGTTGGCTGTTGAGCCTGTTCCAACGCCGATAATCGTGTCTGGAACCACGTATTCAATTGCTGCTTGCGCGACTTTTTGTTTTAGTTCATCTTGTGTCATGCTTCTCTCTTTCTGTTATTGTTTTTGCATAAAAAAATCTTAATCTTGTAATTGTAATCAATCATTACTAAGTTGTATAGCTTAGTGGGCACGATAAATAAAAAAAGACCAGGCTTACCAGTTAATAAAACGAGCAGGCCTGGTCTAATTTTGTGTCTAAAACTGATTGATTAGTGTTTAGGCGCACCGTAAAGCACAGGTGGCGCCTGGACTTCAGGCTTATCTGCGACCAGTTTCGGTGGCATAACCCCCTCTTTACGCTCATAACCGTCAACAATCATGCCCGATTGCGACACGTAGTACATATCCGGGTAAACATGCACAACCTTAAAGGTCATTGGGCGAATTTGGCGAGACTGTTCCGCCATAGGTTTACCTTTTGCCATATACATGCCACAAGTGGTTGAGCTTGCACCGACTTGTCCACTTGGAAGACGGTCATGGTCTTTGTAGCTTAACTGTCCGCGCTTATCAAGTTCTTTAAAATAGGCTTGTTTTAGCTGTTCAGTTTCCAGTGTTGAATAGTCAACACACATCTCTAAATTACCTTTTTTGCTTACATCAATCTCATCTGCCATTGCAGATGAACAGCTGGCTGTGAAAACAGTCGCCGCTAAAAGGGTTTGGATACGTTTGTTCATCTATCTACCTATTTTTATTATGGTTTTTGTGATTTTTAAGGCCGCACAGTGTAACACAATTAAAAAATTAGTGGTGCATATGACCGTGGTTCATGTGTCCATGCTGCATATTGGATTTCATCATCCCCATGCCTTTAAAAGACTTAACCGGCATAGAGACCTCTTTAGAACTGCCATCTTCAAATTTAAGAGTGACCTTAACGGTTTGACCCATTTTTAGAGGCTGGTGAGGACCGATCAGCATAATGTGCAATCCGCCCGGTTTTAGCTCAGTAGTGCCATTTGCAGGAATGCTAATGTTTGGAATCTTACGCATGCGCATCACGCCGTTATCGTTGGTGTGAGTGTGTAACTCAACCACTTTCGACACGGCAGAGTCGGCAGCAATAATATTGGCTGCCTGCTTGCTGTGATTGTGCAACTTCATAAAACTTGCGCTGGCTGGTGCTCCCGGCGGGACTTCACGTGCAAATGGCTTTTCTACCATAATGTGATCCGCTTGGGCGGCCATTGCCTGCATCGCAGACAGTGAGGTTAATGCACCGATAGCCAGTGCCGCTAATGTAGTTTTATAAGACATAATGAATTTCCTTCTGCTGGCTAGTTACATTAGCCGCTGTTGATTTAAATAGGGGTTAAATTTAACGATTCAAGTAGTCACGCACGGTTTTGATAAACATATCCGGTGTGGTGGCATGCGGCAGCTGCTGTTGCCACTGACCTTGCTGGTCCACCACGTAGGTAAAGGCGGAGTGGTCAACGGCATAGTTGGTGCCATTATTGGGATCGTCTACCTTGGCGTAGACCACACCGTAACGGCGGGATAGTTCAGCAATGGTTTGCGCATCACTGGTCAGGCCAATCATGTTGGATTCAAAGTAGTCCGCATACTGTTTAAGACGAGCCGGGGTGTCGCGCTCAGGATCAACCGAGATAAACAAAATTTGTAACTGGTCTCGCTCCTGTTGCGTGAATTGACGATAGGCAACCGACAGATTGCCCAAATTGGTTGGACAGATGTCCGGGCAGTAGGTATAGCCAAAGTAGATCAGTACCAGTTTACCTTCAAAATCCTTGAGCGAGACTTCACCGTTGACACTGTTCAAGGTGAAATCACCACCAACCGGTTTGCCATTGGTAATCAGGTTGGCTGTATTCTGTTGCTCTGTATCGTTGGTTTGACTTGGAAAAAACAGCGTTCCCAGGCCAATGATAACGCCTAGAAAAACCGCTGTAAGTAGATATTTATTGCTCATTATTTATCCTTTGAATTTAGGCTATTTTAAACACAACAACCGCAGAAAAGATAAACTTTTGCGGTTTTTGAGTGGCTGTTATCTAAGCAAGCCTAAGCTCTAATGAGACATTAGAACTTGGCGTTTAATTTTGCCCATACACTGCGTCCTGGCTCATACAGCTTATAGGTGCTGCCATTGCTGATATCAGTACGGTTCTGATAGTTCTCATAAGCGTGGTCAAAGGCGTTATCGACACCAGCTAATAGAGTCACCGCTTTATTGATTTTGTACTGACCGTA
>CAZNML010000100.1:0-563 GCA_964574275.1 uncultured Thiosulfatimonas sp.
ATGCAGTTTGGCACAGTCACCCGGGTAGCCACGAAGACTGTGGGCGGATGCAAAATCTAATAATGTTTTTAAAACAAACTGCTGAGCCATAGGGTGTTTTCTATCTGAAAATGAACAAGTGGGGCATTATAACGAAAAGCCTAACCGAATAACAGGTTTTAATGTGTACGTTTTGCAATGTATTCAATAAGTTGGGCTAAAAACGGGCTGTCTATCTGTAAAGTGTCGAGTTGCTGTTTGGCTTGGGTGATTAAATCATCACGATACTGTTTCGCCTCATCCAAGCCGAGCAGTTTTGGATAGGTGGATTTATCAGCCTGCAGATCGCTGCCCTGTGGTTTTCCAAGGGTCTCTGAGTCGCCCTCGATATCTAAAATATCATCGTGAACCTGGAAGGCCAGGCCGATGGTTTCGCCCAGCTGGCTCAAAGTCTGTTCTATCTCGCCAAAGCGCGGGCTTTGCACCGCACCCATCAGCAGGGCGCTTTTAATCAGGGCACCGGTTTTCATCTGGTGCAGGGTTTTCAGCTGTTTTAAAGTAATGTCCTGCTGTTCAGATTGAAT
>CAZNML010000100.1:573-7633 GCA_964574275.1 uncultured Thiosulfatimonas sp.
CCCGCCGATCATACCGCCAGCGCCTGCGGCTCTGCTCAACATCTGAATTAAGGCAATCTTGTGTTGTGAAGCCAGGCGTTTGTCTTCACTCAGAACCTGGAACGCCAAAGTCTGCTGTGCATCGCCGACTAAAATAGCGGTGGCCTCATCGTATTCGATGTGACAGGTTGGCAGGCCACGACGAAACTCATCGTCATCCATCGCCGGTAGATCATCATGCACCAGTGAGTAGCTGTGTATCAGCTCGATGGCACAGGCCGCACTGTCAAGTTGCTCCATAGGCAGTTCCAGCGCCTCTCCGATGGCATAGATCAGAGCCGGTCGCAGGCGTTTACCACTGTTTAGCGTGGCATAGGAGATCGCTTCCATTAAACGTGTTGGAATGGCTGGGTTATCCTCATGGACCCCTTTAAGGTAATCAGCAAGGTTGTTTTCAACTCGTTCTTTAAAAGCGTGTAGTTCGATCTGCAACTGGGGCTCCATTAAATGTGTGCTGTTAACTAAAATTTTGCCATAAAAAAAGGCTGTCAATTGACAGCCTTTTCAAGTCTCATTGATGACGCTATTTTAATCGCTGAGCGCGTTTAAATAAATAGCGTTAATCATAATGTGTAAAACTTATAGATCATCCGAGTGCTTAGATAGGTAATCTGCTACACCGTCTGGCGTATCCTTCATACCTTCATCACCTTTGTTCCAACCAGCTGGGCAAACTTCACCAACTTCTTCGTGGAACTGAAGTGCTTCTACCATACGCACCATTTCGTCTACGTTACGGCCTAGAGGAAGGTCGTTTACTACCTGGTGACGAACTACACCGTTTGGATCGATTAGGAAAGCACCACGCAGAGCAACGTTACCTGGGTGACGTACACCGTATGCATCCATGATTGAACCACCTAAGTCAGCAACCAATGGGAATTTAACCGGACCTAAACCACCCTGGTTTACCGGTGTGTTACGCCATGCATTGTGAGTGAACTGAGAGTCAACAGAGATACCAACAACTTCAGTACCTAGTTCTTTGAACTTCTCTACACGGTGATCGAATGCCAGAATTTCAGATGGGCATACAAATGTGAAATCTAGAGGGTAGAAGAAAACAACGGCATATTTACCATCGATGTGGCTTTTTAGGTTGAAGTCTTCAACAATTGAACCATCTGCTAATACTGCAGCTGAAGTAAAATCTGGTGCCTGTTTGGTGACAAGTACTGACATGCTAAATCCTTTTGTTTGGTTAATGCTCTTGCTCTACAAGAGCGCATTGAGATTTTATTAATTAATTACCAAAATAGTATAGTAGATTTCTAGGTCTCTTGCTATAGCTCAACCGATTTTAACGCCAGTGTTTGTAGGTGATTTGGCATTGTGGTTGTTTCATTTTCTCACTATTTGGCACTGTTTGCCGATAGCCTTATTATAATAGTGGTTTTATTTTAGGTTATGATAAGAATTACTTAGTGTTGTTTTGGGTGTTTTTCGAAATTTAATGGATTGTCATTATGTTTGTGGTTTATAGCCCGGAAGGGCAGAGTTTTATTGGAGCGGTGCAGAATATACCTGTATTAAAGGTCGACCCTTCTAAACGTGTCATGCAGTCTAAAGAGGCCGGTTTAGAAGATATGAAGATGGAGCCGGATCACTCCAGTGCCTATTTTCAACAGGGACAGGCCTTAAAGAAGTACCAGGGGGTTAAGCACCTCAATGAACGCAAGCTGGTGGTTAAGGCGCATGAAATTATGTCCAGTCCGGTGGTCACCATTGGCTCAGCTGCAAATCTGCATCAGGCCTGGGCATTAATGAAAGAGCACAGTATTGATCATCTGCCGGTGGTGAATGAGCAGGCATTGCTGGGCATCTTTTCCAAATCGGATCTATTGAACCGGGTGATTTTGAATCAGCAGGGTGAGATAGAGGAGGTGCGCTCCGCTTCGGTTGCGGAAATTATGAGTCAGCAGGTGATTGCCACACAAGCGGATACGGATATTCGAGAGGTGGCGCAGGCCTTAACCGAGTTTGATATTGGTGCCTTGCCGATTATGACCACCAATGAAGAGCTGGTTGGCATTGTGACCCTGTCAGACTTGGTAAAACGCCTCTCGAAGCAACCGCCGCTTGAGCTCTATATTTAGTGTTTTAGGCCATAAATTTAGGGCATAAAAAAACCGAAATAAACAGCTGTTCTATAAGAGACAGGTTTATTTCGGTCTAATAATTTGAGTCAGCAGTGACTCAAAATATTACTGCTGCTGTTGCTCTTCCTGAGCTTTGGCTAGGTCTTTATGAACCTGCTCCATATCCAGTTCGTTCAGCTGCTTGATACCCTCTTCCAGAGCGCTTCCAGGGATCGCACCCGGGTTTGAGAATACCACGATCTTTTCACGCATAAACACCAGGGTAGGAATAGAGCGAACCTGGAACATACCTGCAAGTTCCTGCTCCTCTTCAACGTTTACTTTAGCGAAAACGATGTTTGGGTGTTTTTCAGAGATCTCTTCGAAAACAGGAGCAAACTGCTTACATGGGCCACACCACTCTGCCCAAAAGTCAAAAATTACAATTTCATTGTTGCTAATAGTTTCTTCAAACTGTGCAGCGGTAAGATCGATTACAGCCATGGGTGGCTCCTTTTCAGTTTTGAGGACGCTGACCTTTTTTATGTCTGTGCCTCAGTTAAATAAAAAATTAAACAGTTGGGTTTCCGCCTTGGGTCAGCAGGGCAGGGTTTAAATATTGTTTCAGGGTCGCTTCATCCAGATCGGTCATCTCTAAAGCCACCTCTAATACCGGGCGGCCGCTGCTGTAGGCCTCTTTGGCAATCGCAGCGCCTTTTTCATAACCCACCACGGTGTTCAAAGCGGTAACCAGGATCGGGTTGGTATCCAGCGCCTGCTTTAGGTTATCTTCATTGACGCTAAAGTCTTTAATTGCAAGATCCGCCAGCTGTACCGAGGCGTTGGCGGCAATTTCAATGCTCTGCAGCAGGTTAAAAGCCACCATTGGCAGAGCCACATTCAACTGGAAGTTACCGCTTTGACCACCAATGGTAATCGCAGTATGGTTCCCCATGATTTGCGCAGCCACCATGCATACCGCTTCTGGAATAACCGGGTTGACCTTTCCAGGCATGATCGAGCTACCAGGCTGCAGAGCAGGCAGTTGAATCTCTCCCAAACCGGCAAGAGGACCTGAGTTCATCCAGCGCAGGTCATTGGCAATTTTCATTAAGCTGGTTGCCAGTACATTTAACTGACCGCTTAGTTCCACCGCGGTATCTTGACAGCTCAAACCAATAAACAGGTTGTTCATCTGTTCAAATGGAATGGCAGTAATGGTCGATAGGTTGGCGGCAACCAGACGTCCGAACTCTGGCTCGGCATTGATACCGGTTCCAACTGCGGTACCACCTTGAGGCAGTTTATGCAGACGTTTTTGTGTATCTTGCAGACGGGCGATATTATCCGTGATCTGCTGGCGCCAGCCGGAGAGCTCTTGACTCATTTTGATCGGCATGGCATCCATAAGGTGCGTACGTCCGGTTTTGACCACGTCGGCTATTGCCTGCTCTTTATCGCTAATGGTCTCTACCAGATGGTTCAGTGCCGGCAGCAGTTGCTCTTCAATGGCGATAGCAGCGGCAACATGGATCGCCGTTGGAATAACATCGTTAGAGCTTTGGCTCATATTCACATCGTCATTCGGGTGAATGTCAATGCCGGTCAGCTGCTTGGCAAGCGTGGCCAACACCTCATTCGAGTTCATATTGGTACTGGTGCCGGAACCGGTTTGGAACACATCAATTGGAAACTGGTCCAGGTGGGCGCCTTTGATAATCGAGTCCGCCGCTTCTTGAATCGCGTGTGCTTTGTCTTCAGGCATCAGACCCAGTTCGCGGTTACTGTCAGAGCAGGCAAATTTTACAAAACATAACGCTTTGATAAAGCTCTCAGGCATCGGCGTATGACTGATCGGGAAGTTGTTAATTGCTCGTTGAGTTTGTGCACCGTAGAGTGCGTCGGCAGGGACTTCTAAACTCCCCATGCTGTCTTTTTCAATACGAAATTGTGAATTAGCCATGTTATCCAAAATTGATTAATAAATGTTAAAAAGTAATTTTGTTATTTTAGACGATTGTCAGGGGTTATTGTGGAAACTTTTATAGGAGAATCGACAGGTCGATTAAGTAAAATTAAGGTAATATTACAAGAGATAGATAACAGAGGTATGCTTCACATTGAAGCGGCCGCACAATACAGGGTTTAGCTAGGTTTAAATAGACAGCATGAAGCAGAGCAAATTTAATAGTTGGATAGCCGATGAGATTTTATGGTGGCGTTGTGATAGTACAGCTCTACCACACCGCATGGAGTGTTCACCTGCGCTGCAAAGGCTGTATGAGCAGCCGATTGAAAAATTGTCGGACCTGACCGGTTCCAGTCAATCTCCGGTGATCGGAATCAAGGTCAATGAGATTCTTGAAAAGCCCGAAAAAGATCTTCGATTTGTCGATGACTATCAAACCAAAGAGGGAACCTTTACCTTTCAACACCGTTTATCGGTGTATGAGGAGGAGGGGCATAAATGGGTGTTTGCTCAGTGTATTGATGTGACGGAGATGGTGAAGTTCGAGCGCGAGATTGTGGATGCCAAAGGGCGGGCTTCAGTGCAGCAGATGTATGAGCGCCAGGCGATGCTGGAGGAGCAGAAGCGCCTGATTGAAGAGTCCTATCAAAAGCAGTCACGCTTTCTGGCGCTGTTAAGTCATGAGTTGCGCTCGCCTCTTTTAGGGGTTAAGAGTATGGTAGTGCACCTCAAACAGCACTTTGCCGATAATGACTATCTGGTTGAACGCCTGCGTACCATCAATCTGACTACCGAGCAGATGACCTTTCTGGTGAATGATATTCTGACCTATTCGCAGACCGAGTATGACTCCATCGTGCTGCACCCCAAGCGCTTCTCACTGAAACAGGTGTTTGACTATGTTAAGCAGCTGACCAAGTCGATTGCCGCCGATAAGGGCGTGTTTGTCTCTTTTGTCTATGTCGGCGATAAAGACTGGGTCTATGGCGACAGCGTCCGCCTGGCACAGGTGCTGATTAACCTGATCGTCAATGCGATCAAGTTTACGCCTCTGGGCGGGGTGACGGTTGAGGTGAAGCAGCGGGCAGATGATCTATTCACCTTTCAGGTTACCGATTCTGGAGAGGGAATTCACCCCGATAAACTGGAGAAGATTTTTGATCCTTTTGTGCAGATCAAGACCGAGGGATCAACCAATATCCTGGGTTCAGGTTTAGGTTTGGCCGTGGTTAGACAACTGGTCGACATTATGGGTGGACATATCTCTGTCAGTTCTAAATTCGGTGTGGGCACCACCTTCAATTTTCAGGTCAGACTGCATCCGGCCAGCAAGGAGATTGAGGTGGAAGAGCTGGCACTCAATATTGAAGATGAACAGGTTGAGCTGCTGAAGCAGCAGCACTATCGAGTGTTGGTAGTGGATGACTCAAAAATCAATCGCATGGTACTGAACGGCTTCTTGAGAGAGTTGGGTTGCCAGGTTGAGGATGCGGCAGACGGTCAACAGGCCTGGGCACTTTTTGAGCAGCAGGATTTTGATTTTGTCTTTCTGGATATTCAAATGCCGATTATGGATGGGTTTGAGGTGATTAAACGCATCAATAACAAACGTGCGCAGGGTGAGGCCCAGGCCTTGAAAGCGGTGTTTGCCATTACCGCTGGCGGGGGCGAGGAGCTGTTGCCAGAAGGTGAAACCCTACAATCAATGGGGTTCGAGCGATGGTTTGTTAAACCGATCAGTAAAGAGCAGGTGATTACCTTACTCTCTGAAGCTGAAGAGATGAAAACCGAGGCGGTCGAGAGTACGGTTGATTCAGAGCCACAGCAACAGCAGGAGATCTTAGGCTTTGAACAGGAGCTAGCTGCCATCCCTGAGCAGTTTAAAAACCTGCTTAATGCTTTTGCCGAAGAGTTTACTGTAGACGTTGCTGAAGCCCGAGAATTAGCGAATCAAAAAAATTGGCTTGAATTAAAAGCAAAGGCCCACTATATAAAAGGCAACTGCATGTTATTTCAGTTGGATCGCTGGGTTGAATGGCTAAGGACGATTGAACAGAGCCTCAAAAACGAACCGTTTGACGAGGTCAAGGTGCTTGAGTGTTTAGATAACTTAGAAAACGCTGTGAAATATCTTGAGAAAACTTGCTTAATTAGTAATAATAAGCACAAAATAGAGATATAAATAAAAATAGTGCCGTTATAATGGCCGCTATTAAGATAAGGATTAAGGCGATATGTCTGAAAAAATTACAATTTTATTGGCAGAAGATCATGGCTTGGTAAGAGCTGGATTCAAATCTATCCTACAATCTGAAAGTGATTTTTCAGTCGTTGGTGAAGCAGAAGACGGTTTGGAGTGTCTTGAACTGGTGAGAGCAAAATCCCCAATGGTGGTGCTGCTTGACCTTTCAATGCCAAAATTAAGTGGTTTAAATGCGATTTCGCACATTAAAAAACGTTACAGTGATACTAAAATTATTGTCTTGACTGCGGCGGAAACACCAAGTGTTTGGACAGAGGTGCTGGATTTAGGTGTTAACGGTATCGCAATGAAATCGGTTTCTCAGAAAGAGTTGGTTTCCGGTGTTCGCAAAGTAATTGATGGCGACTCCTTTATCCACTCTGAAATTCAGCCGATTTTAGATGCGGAGCTAGATAAGCTTTCAAATAACAAAAAACTATCGGTTCGTGAGAAGCAGGTAGTGAAATTGGTGGCTGAAGGTTACAAAACCAAAGAGATCGCTGAGATGTTAGAGATCAGTGACCGTACGGTTTCTAAGCACCGTGAAAACCTAATGACTAAAATGGGTGTGACTTCAACTGCTGAAATCACCAACTATGCGAATGAGTCTGGTTTGACAAAAGTGGGCTTAGAAGAGATTGAATAATTGTTAAAGATTATTACAATTGAATAAAAAAGGGCCGTAAGGCCCTTTTTTATTGCTTGGAATTTATTGCTGCAGTTTAATCAGGC
>CAZNML010000101.1:0-7564 GCA_964574275.1 uncultured Thiosulfatimonas sp.
AACCGGCCTTTTTTGTATATTTAGAGCTGTGAAGCTCTCTTAGAAAAGTGAGGTTGTCACTGACAGCGCATTTGACTGTTTAATTTCATATTCGTCGGTTGCGGCATTTTTAGCTTCACCCAACGTAGTCAGGTAGTAGGTGGTACCGGAATCCAGGCCGGTAAAATCGCCGGAAGGGTCTCGAGCTATTTCTGTTTCCAGATTTGAATCACTGTAGAGCACAACGGTAATGCCTTGAACGCCATCATCATCGGTGAAGCTACCAACGGTACTGTCAATGCTATCGCTGGTTTTTGCGTCTTCGGTCGGCTTGGTGATTTCCGTCGCATTATCAACATCAAACGCATGAGAGATGCTCACGGCGGCTTGAATATTGTCATAACCGCCCAATACCGGATCAATCGCTTCGGTTTCTAATCGATAGCGCCCAACCGGAATAGATTCGGCATTCAGATCAACGGTTAGTGTATATTCAACGCTTGAGTTATCGGTGTTGTCGGTGGTCATTGTGCCGCTGTAAACGCTGGAACTGTCATTGGTATCGATAATATTAAATGCATAGCTGTCTGCCAGCACACCATTTTCTGGCATGTCGTCATCACTTAGGGTAATGGAACCAGAAAATAGCTCCTCAGGGTCAGCGGCATCCGCCAACTCTTTGCTGACCGTCATCAGCGCATCGTTGGCCGAGTCCTGTTTTGTGATATCGAGATTACCCTCTTCACTGGTGTAGTGGTTGGCACATACCAGAATCAGGCGCTCAACTTCATTTTCACCATCAGCAATGTTGACTCCACTCAAGTCAATGGTCAGCACACTATTGTCATCATCTAGCGAGTAGATATCCGGTAGATCGCTTGAACCGTTTTTGGTTCTCAGTGTGGCATTAAGGCTGTCATTACAACCGGCTTCAAGCAGGTTGACGGTCTTGGTCTGTGTTTCAAAAACCGCGACATCCAAAGTCTCATGCTGAACCAGGTTGGCACTGTTTGCGTTTTGTGAGCTGTTTGTTGACGCGTCGCTGCTTCCGCCACCGCCGCCACAGGCGCTGAGCAAGCTGGCCGAGATTAGGGTTGCCAGCATCGGCAGGTAACGCTTTGATCTGAGTTGAGTGTGCTGTTGTTGCATAACTTTAGTTTTCCATTATTTAGATCAGCGCCGTGTTGTGTGTTTAAAGTGGCTGATCTGGGCTGTTGGCCTTTAAAACAGGTGTTTGCTTGTTGTGGTTATGTAACGCATTCTATTTAAAGGAATTTTTTGTGGTGCGAAGTATATCATAAAAATTTATAAGTGTATAAATTTCGTATATGTAAGGGCGAGTGAAATAAATTGATGCCGCCTTTCTGGGCTTAGTATGCTACTTGGTTTAAGTTTTACTAAAGTATTGACAGAGATTGAATGCTTTATGAAAGATTGCGTGTTTTACTTATATTTTGTTTCCAATTCAGTGGCTTTTCTGCATAATGAAGTTGTAGTAATTAAGGACTTATCGGAGTGGGTTATGAAAGCATTGAAAACAGATTTCAAAAAAAGTGTGTTAGCGGGAAGTTTGGCGGCACTATTCGCGATTGGTTTGGTGGGATGTTCAGGTGATGAGCCTGCACAGCAGAGTTCAAACAGTGGAGCCGGGGTGTCTGCCCCAGCAGCTTCACAACCGAGTGTTGCTGATGTAAAACAGCCTGAACCGGTTGCTGCTCCTGCTCCTGTGGTCGAAAAAGCGCCAGAACCTGTAGTGGAAGAGGTCAAACAGGTGGTGAAAGAGGTTGAAACCAAGGTTGAAAAGGCAGTGGCTGCAAAACCGGTAGCCGCACCTGCTGCATCTGGAGCGAGTGTATACGGTTCTTGTGTGGGTTGTCACGGTGCCGCGGGTGAAGGTGGTGTAGGTCCAAAATTGGCTGGTCAATCTGTAGCCGAATTGGTTGATAAGTTGACTAAATATAAATCGGGTGAGCAGGTTGGGCCGATGACTGCGATGATGGCGCCGATGGCTCAAGGTTTAAGTGCGGATGATATTACTGCGGTTTCTGAGTATATCGCTACTTTTTAAACTGCATTATTAAGGGTGATAGATAAAAGGCTGGATTATTTGTAATCTGGCCTTTTTAGTTTTTGGAGCTGATTTGATTTAAAATCTTATTAAAGACCACGATTTTTTACAGCTGGGGCTGACTGTTCATAACTCAAAAAGGGTGGGGAATGAAGAAAAATTATATTGAAGTGATGGCCATCTCAGTTCTAATTCTATTCGGAGTGGGGGCTCTGTATTGGACCCAGCTGCAGTCCGAAAAGTTATACGAAGACAGCCGTGCTATTGCTCTGAAAATTGAGCACCTGGATGAGGTATTGACCATGTCGGCCAGAATGGCGGCCTATACGGGCGATACCAGGTGGATTGAGCGTTATAACGATCATGTTGTTCTGCTTGATGAGGTGCTGAAGGAGGCGAAAAAGGATCCGCAAATCTTGAATCAAGTGATGATGGTGGACAACGCCAATAATGAGCTGGTGGCTATGGAGTTTAAGGCGTTTGATTTAGTCAAACAGAACAGGCTGAAAGAGGCGCAGACATTACTTTTGAGTGTTAAATATGAAAACAACAAAAACCGTTACAGCCGCGGTATAAACAATATCATCTCCTATCTGAATTACAGAAAAACACAAAATACCAATCAGCTGGCAGCCAATTACCAGAACAGTCTCTATATTGTCATTATTATGCTTGTTCTGCTGGCTATCTGGGGAGTGCACTCTGTTACTCACCGGACATTGCAGCGCCATCAGCAAGACTTGATTGATACCACAACAAAATTAGACTCAATTATTAATATAGATCAGCTGACTCAGCTGTTTAATCACCGTTATTGCGGCGATGCGATTGCAGAGAAAGTTCAGCTTTTTCAATCGAATCACCTGCCTGTCTCAGTCATTCTATTTTCAATTGACCGTTTTAAGTTCATTAATCTGCACTATGGCTATGACACAGGCAACAGTCTGTTGCAACAGCTGTCACTTGTTGTTAAGCCCAATGTAGCGGAAGACAATACTGTGTGCCGTTGGAGTGGCGATGAGCTGATGATTATTGTGCCAAACACGCATTTAACAGAGGCTGAATCGCTGGCTGAGCGGTTATGCCAGGCGGTTGCGAGTTATGATTTTGGTTTAAGTAAACCGGTAACAGCCAGTTTCGGGGTGGTTGAGTTGGTCAGTGGAATGTCGGTTGAAAAGCTCATAAACGGGGCTGAATTGGCGCTTATGCAAGCACAAGAGTCAGGTGGAAACACGGTGGCGACTTTTTCTAATAAGGCATAAAGAAAACATGAGCGTCTGGCTCATATGCAAACAATAGTGTTAGTTGCTGTTCTTTTTGTACTTTCCCCAGCGCTGTTTTGATTGGATATACAGCTGTTCGACTTTTGCTCTTGCCCAAGGCGTTTTTCTTAAGAAGGTCAGACAGGATTTCAGGCTTGGATTACTTTTAAAGCAGTTAATTGGAATCCGTTGGCCCAGCTCCTCCCAGCCGTAGTGACGCTCTAGTTGCATAACAATCTCTTTCAGGGTGATGCCGTGCAGCGGGTTATTCGCCTGGTCTCGGCGCGGCTTATCTTTTTTAGCTGGCTGGTCGTTCGGGTTGTTTGTTGAATCCGTCATCTATTGAGCGTTCCTGTTTTTGGCTTCAATCCATTGTGACATATATTGTGTGCTCTTATGGTGGTGATGTCGAAGCATCGCACCGATAAAGTTCTGTCTTCTATGCTGCTGTAAATTTGACTGTATATCAATCACTGTTTGCATACAGGATTCTGCTGAATCGCTCTGTTGATAGAGTTGCTCGCCCAGATTTATCGCCTGTTGGTGTGCTTGCTGCCATAGCTCTTCATCTCGATAGAGCTGAATAGCGTGCTCAACAAATACCTGTTCAGTGGATGCGATAAAGCCAGGCCAGCAACTATTATCGCTGTTTTCGGGTAGCATCGCCTCACTGCCAATCGGTGTCGTGATGCTTGGAGTGCCGCACAGCATGGCTTCCGCCAGCTTGCCTTTAATGCCGGCTCCAAAGCGCAGTGGCGCCAATAGGACTCGGGCATTGGCAATGACGGTCAATGCATCCTCTGCCCAGCCCTTAACAATAAACCCCTGTTCTGCATTGTGCAGGTTAGTCACCTTTTTAGCTGGGTAGGCACCATATATATGCAACTCTGCCTGCGGCAGCTGTTTGCGAATTTCTGGCCAGAGTTTCTCCTTTAACCAGCGCACAGAATCCCAATTTGGGGCATGACGAAAGTTGCCGATAAAGACAAAGTGCTGCCGTTGATTCAAAGCAGGTAAGGTTTGTTCTATTTTAGGATAAAAGAACGGCAGGGTTCTGAGCAGAGAGGGGTCGACTTTAAAGGCCTCTTGTAACAGTTGAGTTTCAAATTTCGAGATCATCAGCGTCAAGTCACATCGAAAAATGGCGGCAATTTCTCGTTGCACCAGATCGGATTCTGCCATTAGATTAAACAGATGCGGACTGGAGTTATCCCATAAGCTTTCCAGTGAGCTGTTGTCTTGTTTAGTCAGGTTTTTGGCCTGCTGCTGGCGCGCTTCGCGCAGACTGTGCAGGTCTTCCGTATTCAGGATTCTAATGGCATTCGGGCAGTGCTTTTCAACACGCCATGCAAACTGCTCCTCCATCATAAAACGGTCGAACAGCACAGCTGTGGGCTTTAACTGCAGCAGAAACTGGTCAAAAGAGCTGTCATTTAATTCGATAGGTTGCTGTTGAATTCCAAATTGAGTGAGATCCAGGCGATGCTCGCCTAAATTGGACGGGCTGGCAAAGGTGATCTGCCACTGGTGGCGTTGAAACAGTTTAATTAACTGCATCATACGGGTGCCAGCGGCTGAGGAGTTGGGTTCAGGCCAGACATAGCCAATAATAAGCAGTGTTTGATTCATCTAAAAAGCAGTATGAGTGTGTGATCGAGATTAAAACTTTTTGCGTCGCAGTTGTGCATAGTATAGAGGATTTTATCTTATGTACCGTGCTAAACTGGTATTTATGTAGCTTATACACCGGGTAGCCTTTAAACAGTAAAAAGAGCTTGAAAACACGGTGGGCCCCCCTATATTAAGGGGTGTAAAAGCAAATTAATGAATGGAGTTAAAATGAAACAGCAGTTAATGGTTTTGATGCTTGCAGGATTTATGGGTACTGCGCCTGTCGTTCAGGCTGGTATGTGGCAAGATATTAAAGAGGGGGCTGCGAATGGTTGGGAAACCTCTAAAGAGATTGCCAGTGATCTGAGCGAGAGCACCAAAGAGGTGGTGGCTGATGAGGAAAATCAACAGGTGGTTAAAGAGATCTGGGGTAACGTCAAGCAAGATGCTTCCAAGGTATGGGATGCGACTAAAGAGGGCGCTAGCGAGGTAAAAGACGTAGTGGTTGAAACCTCTAAGCAGGGTTATGAAAAGGCCAAACAGATCACTGAGTAAAAGCTGGAGAGTGGAATCGTGAAAAAACCATATATAAAGACATTAGCCGTGGCGGCTTTTTCCGCTTTTCTGGTTGCAGGTATCAGTGGCTGCGAGAAGGTGACAAACAGTGCCAAGAACATCCAGTCAGATTGGATTGGCCTGGACCGAACGGTAGAAGTTTATAGCTGTATGACGGGAAAACTGCTGAAAGTGTATCGTGGAGACATTCGAATTAACCCAGAAGATCAGTATGGTGCATCTTTGCTGGTAAACGGTAAAAAGCTGCACACCAACCTATGTTATATTATTGCTGAAAAGGGCATCAAAGAAGAGTCATTGGTTGACTATGGTGCCAAGTAATTTATTAGTTATTGATATTTAAGTGAACTTTGTAAATATGAACTCCGTTTTAAAATCAGCAGGCCTGTTGGTTTCTGCCGCAGGCATTCTGGCTCTGTCAGCCTGTTCAACCACCACACATCAGGTGCAAAAAATTGATGATGAAACTTTTTATTTAACTGAGTTTTATAATGAACCTGTGCAGGGCTTTGACAGCTGGTCATTGCGTCGTCAGGCAAAAGAGCTGTGCCCAAAAGGGCATCATTATCTGCTGCGAAAAGCGGGTAAAGCCAGTGAGTTTGCCAAAGAGCATGCCTCTTGTGCAGGCGGAGCCGACTGCCAATATGCGTTAGAGTGGCGCATTCAATGTACTGATCGACCAGAAGAGAAGTTCACAATCTTTGGTAAAAGTTAAATGAGCAGAACAGGGCTCGCAAGCCGATAATTCTTAAGGGGGTGGTAATGCGTTATTTTCCAGCTGAAGACTCTTCTTCAATAAACAAAACCCCTCTTTTGCTTCTGGCTCTGTTTCTGCTGACTGCCTACCTGATTTTAATCGTTGTATTGCATGATCGCTTTAGAGAGATGGTCATTCAAAACAAGTTAGACGACTTAAACCATCACCTTGTTTACCAAGCCGCGCTGCGAGAGTATGTGCAAACTGACCTGAAACCGGTTTTTTATGAGCTGCAGCGTAAACAGATTTTATCTACTGACTATTTTGACCCGCATGTTTTGTCAGGGACCTTTATTGTGCGTAAAGTGTTCGAGGCCTTTGATAGACGGGTGGTTAAAAGCAAATCAGCCAGTTGGCACTATCGTTTAGCCGCTAAGAATCCTCTAAACCCAGTCAATCAGGCGACGGAAGCGGAATTGAAACTGTTAGAGCAGTTTAATCAGGATCGCAACTTAAAGAAGATCAATCGGGTGGAAACCGTTGATGGAGTTGAAACTCTGTATGTTGCGCTGCCGGTCGATGAAAATACAAAAAGATGTTTACGTTGCCACGGCAGCCCAGACAGTGCGCCTAAGGACATGGTTGAGCGGTATGGTAAGGTTAAAGGCTATTATGAAAATGTAGGCGATATTCGCGCGTTTATCTCTTATCGTCTACCGCTGTCGGAGTTTACCGGTCAAACCCACTCTGTTTTCCTGTTGGGAGCGGGTGCTGTTCTGTTGCTGTTTGTGTTTGTATTTGGCTTGATGAGCTGGGTCTATATCTCCGAATCCAGAAGAAAGCAGGTGCTGTTATATCAGCAAGAAGAGCTGAATTTTGTCGCGCATCATGACTTTCTGACCCAGTTATATAATCGTCAGGCTCTGAATCGGTATTTGCCCAAACTATTAGAGAAATACGCCCGCCAGCATAATGGCGATCAGGCACTGTGGGTAATGATGCTGGATTTGGATTTCTTTAAGTCCATTAACGAGCAGTACGGGCGTGATGTAGGCGACTTAACCTTGCAGGGTGTAGCAAGAATTTTAGAGAATAAGTTACAAAATTTGGAGGGGGCTGCGGCGTATCGTTTGCGCGGCCAGGAGTTTTTGCTGCTGCTGCCGAACATTGATAGAGATCTGGTGGTGGGTCTGTATGAGTCGATTCAATTGGCGTTACAAAATATTAATGTCGAAGGCTTCGGTCTGGTGGTGAATACTTCTGCCGGTGCAACTTTGGTTGCCAGAGGTGAGGAGCAGTACTCTGTACTTAAGCGGGTAGACGGTGCACTGTTCAGTGCTAAAAACCAGGGCAGAGCGCAACTGGTGGTGA
>CAZNML010000102.1:0-7558 GCA_964574275.1 uncultured Thiosulfatimonas sp.
GCACATGACCCGTGCTCTGCTGTACGGCTCCTATAAAGAGCCGCGTGAGCTGGTGTGGCTGATTGGTATGCTGTTGTTCCTGGTGTTGATGGCAGAAGCTTTCATGGGTTATCTACTACCATGGGGTCAGATGTCATACTGGGGTGCGCAGGTAATCATCTCGCTGTTTGGTGCGATTCCAGTGATCGGACCGGATCTGGCTTTATGGGTACGTGGTGACTTCGTTATCTCGGATGCAACTTTGAACCGATTCTTTGCTTTGCACGTCATCGCTCTGCCTTTAGTGCTGATTATTCTGGTGTTTATGCACATTGTGGCGCTTCACAAAGTGGGATCAAACAACCCGGATGGTGTTGAGATCAAGAAGTATAAAAATGAGAAGGGTCTGCCGGTAGATGGTATTCCATTCCACCCTTACTACTCGGTTAAAGATACGATGGGTGCGGTCTTCTTTATGATTCCGTTTGCCGCAATCGTCTTCTACTGGCCAGAAGGGGGCGGTTACTTCATTGAACCGCCTAACTTTGAACCGGCTAACCCGTTGAAGACACCGGATCATATTGCGCCAGTTTGGTATTTCACACCTTTCTATGCCATCTTGCGTGCGGTTCCGGATAAGTTCCTAGGGGTAGTGGCTATGGGTGCTGCCATCGCTGTACTGTTTGCGATGCCGTGGTTGGATCGCTGTAAGGTTAAATCGATCCGCTATCGTGGTCTGTCATACAAACTGCTATTAACTATGTTGCTGGTGAGTTTTGTTGTGTTAGGTTGGTTAGGTACACAGCCGGCCACACCAGAGCTGACAAAATTAGCGCAGATTTTTACCGCTTTGTATTTCGCATTCTTCCTGGTGCTTCCATTCACCTCGATTAATGAGAAAACCAAGCCTGTTCCAGAGAGGGTCCACTAATGAAAAAACTTGTATTAATGTTTAGTTTATTATTAGTGCTGCCGTTTACCTCTCACGCGGCGGGCGGGCCTGCCATTGAGCTGGAAGACGCGCAGAATAACCTGCGTGATCAGGACTCTCTGAAACGCGGTGCGGTACTGTTCTCAAACTACTGTATGGCTTGTCACTCATTGAAGTATATGCGTTATAACCGCATTGCACGTGATGTGGGCTGGAGTGAAGAGGAAGTGGTTGCCAAGATGGCTTACGGTATGAACAAGGTGGTTGATAATGTTCATACACGTATGGTCGATGGTGTTGCCATGGAAGTACTGGGTACCGAGGTGCCGGATCTTTCATTAATGGCTCGTCTAAAAGGCACGGACTACATTTACACTTTCCTTCGTGGTTACTATCAGGATGAAAATGGTAACTGGAATAACCACGCTTTAGAGGGTACTTCAATGCCGAACGTATTGGAAGGCATTCAACGCCACGCTTCGGATGAAGATTACGCGCAGGCTGCTCGTGATATCTCTAACTTCCTGGAGTATGCAGGTGAGCCGTCTAAAGTTCAGCGTATGGACTTAGGTTGGAAAGTGATCGCTTTCTTGCTGGTTCTGCTGTTAATGACTTATATCCTGAAGAAAGAGTACTGGAGAGACATTAAACACTAATGTTGCTCTACTTAAAAAGCCCGCTTGATTGCGGGTTTTTTTGTTTCTATAGAACTGAACATACCCGTAAGCGGGTATAAAGGCCTGATTGTTGCGGCCAAACTTGTGTGGGCTCGATTTACGAGCAGAGGTGAAACCTTATGGCAAAAGTGAAAAGCGCCTATGTCTGTACCGAGTGTGGTGCCGAACATGGTCAGTGGCAGGGGCAGTGCCAGGCCTGTAAAGCCTGGAATACGCTCAAAGAGATTAAGCTGGGTGCAGCCAAGAGTAAGAGTTCTAAAGCGAGTGCCGGTTATGCCGGTGCCAGTGATAATCAGGTTAAAGCCATTCATGAGGTTAACCTGGATGAGGTGCCGCGTATCTCATCCTCCATGTCCGAGCTGGATCGGGTATTGGGTGGCGGCATTGTACCCGGTTCGGTGGTGTTGATCGGTGGTGATCCCGGAGTCGGAAAGTCCTCAATCCTGTTGCAGGTGATGTGTGAGCTGAGTACTCAGATGCAAGTGCTGTATGTTACCGGTGAGGAGTCACTGCAGCAGGTCGCGATGCGCGCCAAACGTATGCAGTTGCCGGATGAGAAGTTACGTCTGTTAACCGAGACCGATATTGAACTGGTCTCCACTGCGGCGCAGAAGGAGGTGCCGAAAGTGATGGTGGTCGACTCCATTCAGACCATGCAACTGGCCGAGGTCAGTAGCGCGGCTGGCGGAGTGTCACAGGTTCGAGAGACAGCGGCTTATCTGACGCGTTATGCCAAGCAGAACAATGTTGCGGTCTTTCTGGTCGGACACGTTACCAAGTCGGGTGAGGTTGCCGGACCACGTGTGTTGGAGCATATTGTCGATACGGTGGTGTTTCTGGAGGGACAGTCAGACAGCCGTTTCCGTACCTTGCGCGCCATTAAAAACCGTTTTGGTTCGGTAAACGAGCTCGGCGTATTTGCCATGACCGAACGTGGCATGAAGCAGGTCAAGAACCCGTCGGCCATTTTCCTGTCACGTGGCGAGGAGGCTGCACCGGGTTCAGTGGTGATGGTCATCTGGGAGGGGTCGCGCCCGCTGTTGGTTGAGATCCAGGCGCTGGTGGATGACTCCCCTTATGGTGCGCCACGTCGAGTGACGGTAGGTTTGGATCAAAACCGTATGGCGATGCTGTTGGCGGTGATGCATCGTCATGGTGGTATTCAGGCCAGTGATCAGGATGTCTATGTCAATGTGGTCGGTGGCGTTAAGGTCTCGGAGACCAGTGCGGACTTGGCGGTGCTGTGCTCCATTCTATCCAGTATGCGTAATCAGCCACTGTCGCAAGATCTGATTGTGTTTGGAGAGGTGGGACTGGCCGGCGAGATTCGACCGGTGCCGAGCGGACAGGAGCGCATTATTGAGGCGGCCAAGCACGGTTTCAAGCGCGCTATTGTACCTTTGGCCAATGTGCCTAAAGGCGGGGTTGCGGGTATGGATATCTTAGGGGTAAAAAATCTGCAGCAGGCTCTGGATGCGCTGTAAATTTTTTTTTAAAAAACTGAGTTAAATTTAATCAGGCCTGGTGGTTTTTTAAAGAAAAAACTAGTGATAAATTACACTACTCTTTACCTATTATTTAAATTAAATTACGTAGCCAGGTGATAGTGCTAAAATAGGCAAAATGTTTTAATCTCAAAATGGAGAAGATTCAATGAGACCAATCAAACTTACCGCGGCCATTTTAACGGCTCTATCTACGCAAGTGGCTACGGCTTCCGGCTTTGCATTGATCGAACAGAGTGCCAGTGGACAGGGATTGTCTTATGCCGGTGCCGCCGCCAATGCTGAAGATGCCAGTGTTATGTGGTTTAACCCTGCTGGCTTAACTGAGATTAAAGGTAATCAGTTTGTCGGTGCGCTGCATCTTCTCTCTCCATCAGCCAAGTTTACTAACAGTGGTTCCACCGGTGTAGTGGCTCCGGCAACGGGTGGACTGCTGTCCGGTGCGGATGATGATGGAGCAACCCTGGGTGTGGTGCCAAATATCTACTGGAAAGGCAAACTGGATCAAAGTGATGTTGGTTTGGCGCTGAATGTGCCGTTTGGACAGCACATCAGCTATGACGAAGAGTGGGTTGGACGTTATCATGCCACCGATACTAATTTGAAAACGATCAATCTGAATGCGGCAGTGGCACATAAAATCAGTGATCAGGTCGCGTTTGGTTTCGGTTTGAATGCGCAGTATGTCGATGTGGTGCTGGAGCAGAAGGTTAATCAGGCAGCGATTGGTGATTCTGATGCCAATGCCAAGGTGACCGGCGACAGCTGGGCCTATGGCTATAACCTGGGATTTACTTTCAAGCCGACTGATACAGTGGATCTTGGCCTAAGTTATCGCTCTGCGATTACCCACAGTGTGGACGGCAAGGTTGAGTACACCGATATTAACTCGACAGTCGATTTGGGTGGTTATACGCTGAATCAGGTGCTGTTTGATGCCGGTGCTTCAGCGGAGGTCTCGCTGCCGGCGACTGCCAGTCTGGCGCTGAATCATCGTCTGAATAGTAAGACACAGCTGTTAGCCAGCACAACCTGGACAGGGTGGAAGGCTTATGATGAGTTAGTGGTTGATTTTGAGAATGGATCACCAGATTCAGAGTCGAATCAGAACTTTAAAGACAGTATGCGTTACGCACTGGGTATGACCTACCAGCTGGATGATGTCTGGAAGCTACGTGCAGGTATCGCGCTGGATGAGACGCCGGTGCCTAATAAGGAGAGCCGTTCACCACGTACGCCGGATGCAGACCGTCAGTGGTACTCGGTTGGTGCCGCTTACCAGTTGAATAAAGAGATGCTGATTGATGTCGCTTATACCCATATTGCTGCAGATAAAGCGGATTCAGAGTATGTGGTCAGCTCTTCACTGGGTGACAGTACTTTAATTGGTTCTTATGATCTATCTGTGAATATTCTAAGTGCGCAGTTGGTGTGGAACTACTAAGGTGGCCCCCTCTGTTTAGAGCCTCTAACAAAAAACCGAACAGGCCTGTTCGGTTTTTTTATGTCTGCAATTCAGTGTGTGTGATTGGGCATAAAACGTCGTCTAATCCAGTAGTCGACACTGATATAACGACCGCCGCCCAAAAAGAACAGTGCCAATAGCATCACCAGGTAGGTGATCGCCCACTCCACGCCATTATTACTCACTATAAAATTCCCGTGCTCCGTTAACCAGTCGTAGTGACCGTGGGTTTGCAGAATCTCTTTGGCTCTGTCTAAACGCGCCAGCGCTGCTGCGGCATTGTCACTCGCCCAGGGTGACATCAGATCATGCACGGCTTGCCAGCCATTGTGCCAGTGCACTGTTGTTGCTGCTACAAGCATGGTAAACATCAGAGGAATGGTGGCCCAGCGTACAGCAAATCCAAACAGCAGGGCGATGGCACCGAACACCTCCGCTCCGGTGGCCAGTGCCGCCATTAGAGTTGGAAAGGGCAGGCCCAAGCCCCAGTCTGGATTACCAAACCAGCGCACAATATCCGGAAAGTTCTGCAGTTTATTGGTGCCAGCTAGCCAAAATACCGGAGCCAGATAGAGGCGCAGACTTAAAGAGGCGACGGCGGAAAACAGTGCACACTGATGCAGCCGGTCCATGATCGCTTGTAGGGAGATTAGAATGTTCATCTTGGCACCTCATAGTCATATAAAGCCTTGCGGTTTATCTATAAGACCTGAGTGAGCAAGAAAAATTTCGACTGAAGTGAGGTTGGGTAGAGCAGTGCTGGATGGATAGGCTCAAGCAGAACAAGCTTGAGCCAGGCGTTTCAGTGCTTATGAGTGGGTTTGGATATAGCTTTGCCACTCATTAAATAGCGCTTCAGTGGTAGCGGCTACTGCAGAGCGTTTTACTACCTGCGGCAGCAGCACCACCTCTTCATCGAGGGTCGCGCTAAAGCCACCCGCTTCATTAAGAATAATCCAGCCGGCAGCATAGTCCCAGATGTTCTGCGCACCGTGCAGATAGATCTGCCCACGACCAGCGGCAATCCAGCACCAGTCCAGAGCGACCGAACCAAAGCTGCGCTGCGAAGAGTAAGGAGCCTGTTGTGCAATATTGGTAGCGAGTGTCGGCGCCAGACGTTTAAAGTCAATAATGCCGCTGCACTGCTTTAGTTGTGTTTTAGCGGTCTGCGCTTGCAGTGGCTCTCCATTCAGCTGAGCGCCCTGACCTTGACGTGCGCAGAACAGTTCGTCGCGTGCCGGGTCGTAGATTAGACCGGCGACCACTTCGCTGTTAATCATCAGTGCCAGTGAGACTGAGAAAAACGGGATGCCGCAGGCAAAGTTGCTGGTGCCGTCAACCGGATCTAAAATCCAGCAGCCCTGATCACTTTGCATTGCCGCATTCTGCTCTTCTGCTGGAGACTCCTCACCCAAAAAAGCAAACTGCGGCCAGTTCTGCTCCAAGAAGGCCTGGGTCTTGATCTGCATCTGTGTATCCGCTTCGGTCAGTAGCGAGCCATCATCTTTGGTCTCAAACGAGACCTTTTCAAAGCGGCTTAAAACCTCTTGCTTGGCAAGTGTAATAATACCTTGTTGCAGTTGTGCCCAAGCGGCGTCATCAACAAATGGGTGTGTCATTTAGTATCACTCTTTTTTATTGGATTCGGTGGAGATATCCACCAGTTTGACTTTTTCAATGGCGTTGGATGAGGTCTCAAGGACCTCCAGCGTATAGTCGTCAACACGCAGACAGGTACCGACATTCGGCAGCGCTTCCAGCTCCTCCTGAATCAGGCCGTTTAGCGTCTTAGGCCCATCTGTCGGCAGGTCAAAGTCGTGCTCTTTATTCAGGTCACGAATAAACTCACTGGCATCAAAGGTCATGGAGCCATCTTCATTCATGCGTACCGCTTCTACCGGCATGGCTTTGGCATCGGTCGACAGTTTGCCCACAATCTCTTCCAGCAGGTCTTCCATGGTCAATAAGCCCTGGATATCACCATATTCATCGACAATCATCGCCATACGACGTTTATTGCTATTGAACTTGCCCAGCTGAATATTCAGTGAGGTTGTCTCCGGCACAAAGTAGGCCGGTCGGGTCAGTTTGACAATATCGCGTAGAGTAACATCACTGCGCATTAGCGTCGGCAGAGCACGACGCAGGTTTAAGATACCGATCAGGTCGTCATCAATGGTGCCGCGATAGATTGGAATACGGGTATAGGGCGACTTCTGGATATCTCTTAGAATATCCTCAATCGGCTGGTCGATATTGACGCCATACACCTCCTGTTTCGGAATCATCACGTCTTCTACCGTGACGCTCTCCAGCTTGAGGATACTGGTCAGCATGGAGCGATATTCACTCGGCAGCTGTCCGGTCGCTTCATCAATCAGGGTTTGCAGCTCCTCCTGTGTCAAAGAGTGATGATCCTCATCATGATTGACCTTAACGCGGAACAGCTTTAGGAAACCATTGGCGAAGAAGTTTACAAACCAGACAATAGGCGAAAAGACCTTAAGCAACGGCTCCAGAATATAGGCGGCCGGATAGGCGATTTTCTCCGGGTAGAGTGCCGCCAGCGTTTTCGGTGCAACCTCAGCAAACACCAGTACCACCAGAGTCAGTAGACCGGCAGCCAGTGCGATTCCCGCTTCACCCAGCAGGCGCATGGCGATAATGGTGGCGATGGAGGAGGCAAAGATATTGACAAAGTTATTCCCCAGCAGGATCACGCCCAGTAGACGATCGGGGGTCTTCAATAGTTTTTGGGCTTTAATGGCACCCTTATGGCCGGCGTTGGCTTTATGTCGCAGACGGTACTTGTTAAGTGCCATCATGCCGGTTTCAGAGCTGGAAAATAGGGCAGATAAAATGATCAGTAGCAGTAAAATGCCAAACAGAACAGAGATGTCTAAAGAGTTCAATGGGGTTCAGTATAGTTATGAATCGGAAACAAATTATAACGACTTATGTCGTGATAAAAAAGAGCGGGATCGATATTTTATTGAATGTT
>CAZNML010000103.1:0-7534 GCA_964574275.1 uncultured Thiosulfatimonas sp.
GCTAAAAATGAGTTTGAAAGACTCGACGGTATGTTTTTCCGTATTTCGGTGCCTGGTAAAGGGATGCATGGCCAGCCTATGGCTCGTCACCCTGGATTCGGGTATCAGATTGCCGACCGCGGTATAGATGGCGTTCCTGCTGAAGCGGATACTCGTATCTCTTGGGAGGAAGTTCTAGGGAAATTCGCGGATGGCACTGAGTATTCAATTCGTAAGCCAATCTACCACATCACCAATCCGGCGAATGTGGAGGTAGACCCTAATGCGGTCGTTGAAGCGCGTATCGGTAACCCGGTATTTGGTTTAGGTCTATTGGAAGCCATTCCAGAAGAGACCATTTTGCAATGGGCTGATGAACAGGATGCTAATGGTGACGGCATCTCAGGTAAACCAAACTATGCTTGGAACCCTGAGAAAGGTCAGGAAGAGTTGGGTCGTTTCGGTTGGAAAGCGAATAACTCATCGATTCGAATGCAAACTGGTGATGCCGCCTTCAACGATATTGGTCTAACTAACCCGGTATTCCGTGAACTGACCAGTGAACGCGATCCGACTTTTTTGGCGTACCAAAACTGTCGTCCAGAGCAGAAAGAGTGTCTAGCGGCCTATGACAGCGGTGAACTGGAGATGAAGGAAGATCAGCTGCAAGATGTGGTGACCTATCTGCAGTTTTTGGCGGTTCCTTATCGACGGGATATTGCCAATCCAGTGGCGCTAAAAGGAGAAAAGCTCTTTGCTGAAGCGGGCTGTATTGCCTGTCACAAAACCAATATTACGACGGGAGGTCATGAGCATGCTCGTCTGAATAACCAGCTGATTCACCCTTACACGGATCTGCTTTTGCATGATATGGGGCCAGGCCTGTCAGGTCGTCCAGACTTTAGAGCGGAGAAACAGGAGTGGCGAACCGCTCCACTGTGGGGAATCGGCTTGACGGAAACGGTGAACGGTCATACCTATTTCTTACATGATGGTCGCGCACGCAATCTTGAAGAGGCGATTTTGTGGCACGGTGGAGAGGCTGAAAAAGCCAAGAAGTATTACACCAGCCTTGAGAAAGAGAGCCGTGATGCGATGTTGACGTTCTTGAATACACTGTAATTCATAAGCATGAGGCACAGGCCAGAGTGACTGGTTTGTGCTTTTTTTGTTTTCATAAATTAAATTAAGGAATTGTGATTGTGGCGAATAATGTCAATTCACTCGATGAGCTGTTTGCACAGCTTAACCAAATCATTGTCGGTAAACCGGAAGAGTTGAAAATGATCGTGGCTTGTCTGCTAGCAGATGGTCATGTTTTATTGGAGGATTTGCCAGGTACCGGAAAGACCTTGTTGGCACAAACGCTAGCCCAAGTTACTGGGTTGGATATGAAACGTGTGCAGGGGACCAATGACCTTTTACCAAGCGACCTGATTGGTACGCAAGTGTTTTCAAAAGCGGATGAGAGTTTCCGTTTCATTCAAGGGCCGGTGTTTACATCGTTGCTGTTGATGGATGAAGTGAACCGTATGCCGCCAAAATCCCAAAGTGCGTTGCTGGAAGCGATGGAAGAGCGTCGCGTGACGGTCAATGGTAAACATATCGACTTAGAGACACCTTTTTGGGTAGTGGCAACGCAAAACCCTCATGGTCAGATCGGGACGTTTCCGCTACCTGAAGCGCAGTTGGATCGTTTCTTGATGAGCCTTTCAATGGGTTATCCAAACAGGGAGTCAGAAGCAGCCATTCTATTGGGTGAGAATAAACGCGATATCGTTCATCAGTTAACGCCATGCCTGACAACAGAGCAACTGTTAGACCTGCGCCAACAAGTATCGAAAGTGCATATCTCTGAAAGTTTGGTTGAGTACGTACTTAATCTGCTGGAACATACACGTCATTCAGGTTGGTTTGAGATCGGTTTATCAACTCGTGCGGCGCAAAGTCTAATCAAAGCAGCCCAGGCCTGGGCATTTATTCGCGGTGATGACAAAGTATTGCCTGCTGATATCAAAGCGGTGTTTATCTCTGTTGCGGCGCACAGATTACCTGGTTCGCGCGAGTCCGTCGTGAAAAAACTCGAAGAGACGTTGGAACAAGTTAGGTTGGCTTAATGCAAATTACTGCAACAAAACTGGGCCGTATTAGGTTCAAGCCAACCGCTCTAGGTTGGGTGTTTTTAGCGATGACGCTGATTGGTTGGGTGATGTCGGTCAATTACAACAATAACCTGTTGTATATGGTGGTTTTTGTGCTGCTGGCGTTGATGTTGGTGTCACTTATTTTGGGTTGGCTCAATCTTTATCGAACTCGTTTAGTGGGGGCGAATACCAAAGCCACGTTTGCCAACGAGAAACTGCATGCGCAATTCAATGTTGCTAATGAACATTTTTCTTCTGCTGAGGGTGTATTTGCCAGCTTTGCCGCTCATGGTTCAGCGGTGAACGGGGAGAGGGAAAATATTCCCCCAGCGGCTATTCAATCTCTGTCGATTGATTTGAATGTTGAACAGCGCGGGCTATTTAAGATTCATCCTTTAAGTGTCGCCAGTGTATATCCAATTGGTCTGTTTGTGTTCTATCGCCCGGTGCTCACTGAGTTAACAGAGTGGGTCTATCCTCAAGCGGTTGGAGACTATCAACTGGAAGACTATTTAAATCAGCATTCGCAGCAAAGTGGTATTGAGGCGGATGAGATGCAGACTTTGCGTCCCTATCAGCCATCGGATAGCCCGAGTCATATCAATTGGAAAGTCTATGCGCGTTCAGAAGAACTGATGACCAGCGATTACGATGGCGGGGTGAGTACGCCTTCGGTCATTTTGGATGAGGATGTGATTAAAGAGCTTCCTCTGGAGGATAGATTGTCACAGCTCAGTAAATGGATCGTTGAAGCTGAGAACTTAGGCGGTGAGTATGGTTTGAAACTGGGGGATAAAGTGATTGCGGCAGATAAGGGAGTTGAGCATCAAACCTTATGCTTAATCGAGTTGGCTCAATATCAAGGCCAACGAGTTGCTGACAATACACAAAGTGAACTCTCTAAAAAAGGCTTTAATCCATTGCATAATTTTCGTCTGAAATTGAAACAAGCGGGGCAAGCATGAAGACGCAGCTATTGTTTCTGAATGATGAGTTTAAAGGCGGTCTACTTTGGTTGGTTTTGGGGCTTTTCGTTGTCAGTTTGATAGCGGTTTCTCCATTGATTTCAAGTTGGTTATGGGGTTTGCTCGCCGCGATTGCGGTTTGGTTTGTATTGGAAAAACGTTACCCAGTGTTGCAACGTTTCAACCATGTGGTGATGGTGCTATCGGTACTCGGCTATATTGCTGCGGTGTTGCTCTTGGACAGCAACTGGTTGTCAGCACAGGCTATCACCGGCTTTTTAGTGACCATCATTTTGTTGAAGTTGATTGAAATCCGCAAGAAGTCTGAAGTGCTATGGGTGATTGCAGCGATGATGGTATTGATTGGGATTGGCACTCTGTATTGGAATTCCCTGGTTGGTTTCGTGCTGTTGTTGCTGGTCCTGTTCGGTATCGTTTTCAGTATGGTCTTGTTATCACAAGTTGGTAAATTGCAGTGGAAACGTGATTTTGCGATTTCAGCGAAGATGTTTGGCTTAGCCATACCGCTTTCACTGGTATTTTTCTTTTTCATGCCTCGTTATGACGGCCCGCTTTGGGATTTAGGGTTGGCGTTTGGGGTGCCCATCAATTTAACCCAGTCGGCTCCTCCTGAACCATTGCTTGAAGGCAATCGTCTACGCAGTGACAAAGTCAGCTCTTTCATGAATCAGGCGAATACGGTACTGGTGGCGGAGTTTGATGGCAAAGTGCCATACAAAAGTGATATGTATTGGCGTGGCCCTATCTTCACGCACTTTGATGGTCTGGAGTGGTATCTGGAAGACGGTGCCTTGAAACGTGCCGAGTTGATGCGTGGAAAATATCGTACCCAGAAACAATGGGCGCAAGATGTCCAGTACCAGGGGACACCATTGAAATATAAGGTCAGGGTGATGCCGCACGGCGAGCGTTGGCTGTATGCCTTGGATACCTCAACCGCCGGAGCACCTGAAACTTTCTTGAGCCGAGATTTCCAACTATTAAGTATCCGCAAGATTCATCAGGAATTCAGTTACGACTCGACCTGGTTGAAAAACTATCGGGTTAAACCGGAACTGAACGATAAGGTTTGGAGTGATAGCTTAGGTTTTCCGGAGGGTTCTCATCCAGGTTTGAAAAAATTTGGTGAAGAGCTGGCTCATGAATATCCGGATGCTGAAGAGCGAATCCTGTCTCTTTATCAGTTGTTCAGAAAATCTTTCTCTAAAAGTGAAAGGACCGATGAGGTTAAACCTGACTATCTAGATGAAGTCTGGTTGACCCATAAGAGCGGAACTATGTTGGATATCGCTTCGGCAACCGCTTTGGTATTAAGAGCATCAGGTGTGCCGACACGTTTGGTGACAGGGTTCAGAGGTGGAAATATTGTTGCTTTGACCGACTTTGTCATGGTTAAACAATCCCATGCTCACATCTGGGTGGAAGCTTGGTTGGATGATAAGGGCTGGGTGCGTGTTGAACCGCAGGATTACATCAGTGTACAGGCATTGAAAGATAGGCCTTCCAGTGTCGTCAAGGCGAGTGAACTGAATCAGAAAAAAGAACAGGCAAAACCGGGTTCGGAAAAGAAGCAGAATGCCAATAGCACACCGGACAATGTAAAAACTGGACAGCTGGATAACCTTAACCTGCAGTCAAACGCAGATTCATCTGCGATAGAGGGTGCAGGGGAAGAGCAGTGGTGGCACGCTTTTGATCAGTGGCTGGTGCAGTATGATGCTGATAAACAAGAAAAACTGATTCAACAAGTGGGATCTGAAAGTGGTTTGTCGGCTTTCAAATTACTGTTAATCGTTTTGGGGATTTTGCTACTGTTGACTCCGCTCTATTTTATTGTGTTGAGCCTGTTGGGACGGCCAAAGACGGATAAGGTTGCCAGCGCTTACCGCAAGCTACAGGTCAGGTTGGCCAGTGAAATCGATATTGTGGAAAACGAGTGCCCATCCGAATATCTGCAAAGGCTGCGTGGAAAAGATACCGAACTGTCAGAAATGGTTGCTCCGGTAATTGGTCAATACTTGAATTATAAATACGGCTCTGAAGTTATCGATGAGAAGGCTTTAGGCAAACAATTTGAACGTGTATTAGGTTTATTGAGTTAGATATGAAAATGAAAGCAATTAAAACATGGTTATTAGGCTTGGTTGTTGCAATGCTGACATGGCAAGTGCAGGCTGCAGAATTTGAATCTGTTCAACAGGTTAATGAGATTATTCAGCAGGAGTCTGAGGCGCTTTTGAAGTCTTATGATCCTAATGACGGCATGCAGACCGGAGCTAAGTTTTCACGTCTCTATTTTGATGTTTTTGAAGCGTCAGGTATGGAGTTGGATATCGGCTTGATTGATCAGAACTTAGTGATTGAAATTGAATCTGATTTCGGTGATTTGATTGGTATGAGTATGAAAGGTAAGCCGAAGACGCAACTTGAAAGTACCTATTCTGATTTGAAAACAAAGCTTGATACGGCGGTGGAGCTCTATGAAAACCGCAGTGTTACATGGATGAGTCAGTTTGTTCAATCTCTCATTATCTTATTGCGTGAAGGTGTGGAAGCGTTACTCGTTATCACGGCTTTGGTGCTTTACCTGCGTCGTTCAGGCAATGGTGATCGAGTCGCGACTATCTGGTATGGAGCTGGTGCAGCAGTGGTATTGAGTGTATTGCTAGCTTGGGCTCTGGCAACGTTAATCTCATTGTCCGGTGCTTATAGAGAGAACTTTGAAGGAATTGTCATGCTGCTCGCCGCGGTGATGATGCTCTATGTTTCCGGCTGGTTGTACCAAAAACGTAATATGGATTGGAAACAGGAGCTCATCTCGAAGGTTGACGCTTCGATTAGTACCGGTAGTGTCATTACTATGGCGATGGTGAGTTTCCTGGCGGTATTCCGTGAGGGTATTGAGACCATTTTCTTCTACCAGGCCTTGTTAGCTGATGCGCAGCATAGTTTTGAACCTATCGTTGCCGGTATGGGTGTAGCACTCGTATTGTTGGTTTTGATTTATTTAGCGATGAAAAAGTTCAGCTACCGTCTACCAATCAAGCAGTTCTTTATTTTCACTGCGGTATTCCTATTGGTGATGAGTTTTGTCTTTATCGGCAAAGGTATCTTGGAACTACAGATGGGTGGAATGTTAAGCAAAACAGTTATGGGAATCGATTTCAGTATTCCATGGTTAGGCGTGTTCTCGAATCAGGAGTCCATTATGGCGCAGTTGGCATTTGCAGCCATTGTTCTCGGGTTCTTTTTCTGGTCCAAAAGGAAAGTAGCTCGTGCCTGAATGGTTGTCAATCTATCCAGAGTGGTTGTTGTATAGCCTGATTGCACTGTCAGGGCTGATTTTTGGTAGCTTTTTCTCCATGGTGACTTGGCGTTTGCCAAGAATGATTGGTATGGATGGGGCGGAGCAGCTCAAAGCGATGAGCATGTCTCGTTCGAAATGTTCTAGTTGCCAGACGAATCTGACCTGGAAACAGCTCTTCCCTGTTTTCAGTTGGTTATATTACCGTGGCAAATGCGCACATTGCCAGACTAAGGTTTCGGCTCGATATTTATGGATTGAGCTGTTTACCCTGGCGATGACCGTTTTGCCTTTCATACTTTTCGGTATGACAGAACAAGCACTGCTGTATGTCATTTTGATGTGGTTTTTTGTCTTGATTACGGTCATTGATATAGAGCATCAATTGATTCTAGACAATCTGAGTCTGCCGTTGTTATGGGTTGGATTGTTGGTGAATGCGCTTTATGGCTATATACCTCCCGAAACCGCCATTATTGGTGCTATCGCCGGTTACCTCTCTTTGTGGATAGTATTCACAGGGTTCAAAATCGCCACTGGTAAAGAGGGGATGGGGTATGGAGACTTCAAATTATTGGCCGCGATAGGTGCTTGGTTGGGTTGGCAAGCACTGCCATTTATTCTGTTGGTAGCCTCATTATCTGGAATCGTTTGGGGTATTATGAACTTGTTGTTGAAGATGTCACAACAGAGTAAGTTTGCCTTTGGGCCTTTTCTCGTTTTAGGTGCAGTCGTATTCATAATAAAGGCGAACCTTTATCGCTAATCAAGGGTGGCTTGTCGATTAGACAAGTCAAGACACCAGTTTGGAGTTGGTCAGACTATGTTATCCAATGATAAATTGATTCGCTATGCAACGTACTTTGCTGTTGCCACGGCACTGACCTTAATGTTGATTAAGTTCTATGCTTGGTTACAGACAGGTTCGGCTGCTGTTCTGGTCTCTCTACTCGACTCCACCGTTGATATTTTTGCCTCACTCATCATTATGTTTGCGGTGATGATTTCTCAGGCTCCTGCCGATTCTGAGCATCGGTTTGGTCATGGAAAAGCGGAGCCTTTGGCGGCGTTTGCTCAAAGTGCATTTATTACTGGTTCGGCTGTTTATCTTATCTTTTATG
>CAZNML010000104.1:0-7413 GCA_964574275.1 uncultured Thiosulfatimonas sp.
CGGATATGGGTGTTGCCATGGGCATTACCGGAACCGATGTCGCCAAAGAGTCTTCAGACCTGATCCTGCTGGATGATAACTTCTCCACCATTGTGCACTCGGTGCGTGAAGGTCGCCGTATTTACGATAACATTCGCAAATTCATTCGTCAGGATTTAACCACCAATGTCAGTGAGGTCTCCGCCATTCTGTTTGCCTTTGTGCTATTAATAGAGGACCCTCTGCTCACCCTGGCGCCAATGATGATCCTGTGGATTAACCTCGTTAGTGACGGCCTGCCCTCTCTGGCACTCGGGGTCGACGGCGAAGAGGCCAATGTCATGCAGCGGCCGCCGCGCGCCAAGGAGTCCAGTTTCTTCTCCGGCAATCTCAGTCAGCGCATTCTGGTTCGTGGCCTGGTGATGGGAGCCATCAGTTATGCCATGTTCCAATTTGCACTGGACCACAACTACTCACAAAGCTATGCGCAGACCCTGGCCTTTATCACCCTGGTTTTTGGACAGCTCGTACTGATCTTCGACAGCCGCACCTTTAGCAGCCTCTACCGCCGTAATCCATTTGGCAACCCCTGGGTGGTGTTAGCGGTACTGTTTGCCGGCACTCTCTCCGTCTTTATGGTTTATCACCCGTTTGGGCACCTGGCACTCGGAACCGAACCACTTGAATTTGAGCACCTGCTAATGGTGTTTTTCATTGCTGCTCTGCCCACTTTTATCCTCTCCGGGCTGAAAGAGGCGTTTCATATCCGCTGGTTATAATGAGTCACGCCGGACAATCAAACGCATAAATCTGAGCAGGCCTGTTCAATTTCAGCCTTGAACGGGCTTCATATCCTGCAAAAATGGGAACTGTTGACGCACCTGTTTGACCTGCGCCACATCAATTTCAGTCAGCTGCCAGGCCTCATCAGCCTGCATCGAACACAGCACTTCACCTAGCGGATCTACCACCATGGAGCCTCCTGCATAATGCAGTCCATTGCCATCATCGCCAATGCGATTAACGCCGACCATAAAGCACTGATTCTCAATGGCTCTGGCACGCAGCAGGGTTTGCCAGTGCGCCTGACGACTGGCAGGCCAGTTAGCAATGACAAAGGTCATCTCCACCTGCCTGGCAAGCTTTCTAAACAGCTCGGGAAAACGCAGATCGTAACAGATAAAGACCGTACACGGCGTCTGCTCAATCTCAAACACAATCTGCTGGTTTCCGGCTTGGTAAAACTGCTCCTCTTTACCATAAGTAAACGGGTGGTTTTTAACATAACAGGCCTGCTCAACCCCATTGCGATCAAACACCAATGCACTGTTAAGCGCCTTTTTGTGTTCGGCGTCGAGCGCTACCCCGGCAATAAGATAGACGCAATACTGTTGTGCCAGCTGCGACAGCTGCTGATAAAGCGGCCCCGAACGCGACTGCACGATATTGGCGATATCCATGGAGAAACCGCTATGAAACAGCTCCGGCAGGACAACCACATCCGGCTGAGTCAGCATGCACTGTTGCATTAAAGTCTGCAACTGCTCAATATTCGAAGCAGCGTCCTGCCACACACTATCAAGCTGCGCACAAATAACCTTCATAATGAGTCGACTCTTGTTTAAAATCCTGCTTTAATCATAAACCATTCCAACACTTAACCACAGCAGAGAAACGGATGATTTATTGGATCTATTTAGGCATTGCCATTCTATTTGAGGTCGCAGGCACTTTATCGCTCAAGTTTTCAAGCGATAATAACAGTCTGGTCGCGGGGGGATTGGTCGTCATCTTCTATGTCGCTTCCTTCTCTTTTATGTGGTTAGCGATTAAGAAGCTGGATATTGGTACGGCTTACGCCATCTGGGCCGGGGCAGGAACCGCGCTGATCGCCCTACTCGGCTGGCTGATCTTTAAGGACAGCTTGACGGTGACCAAACTGCTGTTTATCGGACTGATTATTATCGGTGTCGTTGGGCTAAAACTGACGACACCTGCTAGCTAAGTAGCAAACGGGTGAAGCTTATTTCAACAGGCAGTGTTTGGCAAAACTGGTGGCCTCATTGCCGCTCCACTCACCTTTAGGCTTCTCTTTCATTTCTGCACACCACTGATCACTGCCTATTTCGGCTGAACAACCAGCCAAAGCCAAAAAAGCAGCCATCAATAGCGAAGTCAGCAATTTGTATTTCATTCTCTACACCCCTGATTTAAAATCGATCCAGTCAGAATAGCCGCTTTCAATACTCAAACCGAGTACACTTAATTAACGTACGTCCGGTTCAGCAGCCGGTTTAGAATCCGACTTCCCCATTATTTTGATTTTGGGCTGCGATGACAATCCAGCGGGAATCTGTTTAAACTCTCCTGCCTGATAGGCTTTTTGCCAGTTATCATGCATCACCACACGGTTAACACTGTCACTAAACTTAATATAAGGCACACTCTTATACCAAGTTTCACGCTCAGCATGCGGCTCAACTAAAGTGGCATACCAGGCATTGGTACGCTGCTTACTGTGCTCTGCATAGACCGGCAAACCACTGACTCGAATATACTCACCCACATTCAGTTTCAATGCAGCCGGCATCACCGTTTGTGAACTGATATAAACACGCTGTCCATTCACCAACAGCTCGGTCGCCATGCCCTGTACCTGAATCTGATCAATTCGGCCTGCCAGCGGATAGTAAACATTGATTTGCGCAGTGGTGGTCTTCTCCTGACTGGCGTCCGTTTCCAGCCAAACCTGTTGACCAACTCGCAGATCCGCCACGGTTAAATTATCAATTTTTCCAGGTAGGTTGCTGTAGATTTTGGTCTTCTGACCGACACCCACTTCAATGCCATTCACCCAGATACTGCCGAAGTTCTCAATCGGGCCGACAATCCCGGTACCGCCAAAGCCGGATGAGCTGTGCCCCGTTCCACCGAAACCGTTATCGAGTTGAGGGCTATGACGCTGGTCAGCCGGATTCAGTGCGATCTGCTGCGCTTCATCCAAGCTGCGCCCAGTACCACCAAAACCGGAGGTAGAAGCAACAACGGGCTTGGACTCCAGCTTATCATCGACCTGCACCGCTGGCTTGTTTAAGCTGCTGGCACACCCTGCCAACTGTAAAACAAACAGCAATGCCATCAAGTAAGGCAGCCAGGTCCATCCACCCGTCTGCTGATTGTGCTGAAGTCGCTTAAGCATCGTCTCTCATCTTTTCAACACGATAAAAATAGCTGCCGAAGTGCATAGAGTGGCATGCCCCTTCACAACCCTTATCTTCAGCCTGCAAACGCCCTGCAAGCTGGTTCACTTCCGTCAACAACTCCAGAGAGGCGCTTTTGGAGAAGGCTTCAATCTCCTTCACGGAGGCTTCACTCAGCTCATGGTAATAGACCGCTCGATCCAACATCGGCTGTTCATTACAGGCCAGATTGTGTTTCACCACCGCCAGATGGTCGCCAATGTTTTTACCGGCAAAAAACAGCTTCTCTTCGTAGTCTTCGTCCGGTACATAACCCGACTCCTGCAAACTGACTAAACCGTCTCGATCCAGTTTAACAATGCCTTTATCCAGCCACTCGTCCAGTAGAGAGCGCGGGTGCACGTCTTTGGTCACCCTCTGTACCATTGAAGCAAAGGACATCTCTTTGCCTTCCGAAATTCTCGGTAGCGCCAGCGGTTTACCCTTGTCATCGATACACTCCGGGTTACCCAACCAGAAAGACATCAACTGCGCACTTAAACTCGCTTTACGCTCTTTCGGCTCTAGAGGCACCTCATCCAGCTCTCGAATGCGTTTGACCTCTTTGCGGTGTACGCCGGTGAGTACACTGATACGACTGTCGGTCTGTCTTTTGCCCTCAATGGCAAACTCTTTATCCGCCACTTCAACATAGGTAGTCTTCAGCAGATCGATAAAAGCGGTGTAGGTAATGCCCTGGCGCAGCATCAGGCTGACCATTGGTTTTAAAATGCGTTTAACCGCCTTAAACAGGGCGGTTTGTTGTGTATCTAGTCTTTCGTTCATGGCGGAGATTATAGCAAAATAATATTTGACATGGTAATTTTTTACATTTAAACTGAATCCCGACTTAAATAAATGGTACTTTTTTACATTTATGTTAAACAGGCTGCCAATTTAAACTGTTTTTTATTATTTAAGTCTCCTCAGAGTTAGTCCCTATTGACCCGTTTTATACGGGTCTTTTTTTATCTGCCTTTCCACAGCCTAAACAGCCATCAGTGGCGATATCCTTAACAATAGAGCGCTACAAAAAACCCGCTCGCTTTACAACGAACGGGTCTTGTTAACTTGAGGGAGTCTAATTTTAAACGGCTTGTGTTTCCAGATAGGACTCATAGTCGCCGCGGAAGTCTTCAATACCGTCTTCCTTCAGCACTAATAGGCGGGTCGCAATCGACGAAACAAATTCGCGATCATGCGACACAAAGATAATGGTTCCCGGAAAGTTTTCCATGGCCAGGTTCAAAGATTCGATTGATTCCATATCCAAGTGGTTGGTCGGTTCATCCATAATCAACACGTTTGGTTTTTGCAGCATTAACTTACCAAACAGCATACGACCCTGCTCACCACCGGAGAGTACCTTGACCGACTTATCAATCTCTTTCTGCGAGAACAGCAGACGACCCAGTACAGCGCGCAACGCCTGCTCGTCATCACCCTCCTGCTTCCACTGCGCCATCCAATCCAACAGCGTTAGGTCTTCTTCAAAATCGTGCGCGTGATCCTGCGCATAGTAACCAATTTTAACGTTCTCAGACCACTTCACTTCCCCGCTGGTGGGTGCCTCATCGCCAACTAAAGTTTTAAGAAAGGTCGTTTTACCAATCCCGTTTGCCCCGATGACCGCTAAACGCTCCTCGACCTCCAGCATCAAATTCAGGTCTTTCAATACTTCATTGGCTTCACCGTCGTTATCGTAGGTTTTGCCCAGGTTTTCAATTTCCAATGCCAGACGGAACAGTTTCTTGTCCTGCTCAAAACGGATAAACGGATTCACACGGCTTGACGGTTTCACTTCATCCAGCTCAATCTTGTCGATCAGCTTGGCACGCGACGTCGCCTGCTTGGCTTTAGAGGCGTTGGCAGAGAAGCGGCTGACAAAGGTTTTTAATTCATTGATCTGTGCCTGCTTCTTCGCATTGTCGGCCAATAGACGTTCACGCGCCATGGTTGAGGCGGTCATGTACTCATCATAGTTACCTGGATACAGACGCAGTTCACCGTAATCCAGATCCGCCATGTGAGTACAGACACTGTTTAGGAAGTGTCTATCGTGGGAGATGATAATCATCGTGCTCTTACGTTCATTCAGAATATTTTCCAACCAGCGAATGGTGTTGATGTCCAAGTTGTTGGTCGGCTCATCCAGTAGCAGAATATCCGGATCAGAGAACAACGCCTGCGCCAGCAACACACGCAGCTTCCAACCAGGTGCCACCTCACTCATCGGCCCGTAGTGCTGCTCTACCGGAATATCCAGTCCCAACAACAGTTCACCGGCGCGCGACTCTGCGGTATAACCGTCCATTTCACCAAACTTGACCTCTAGATCGGCCACCAGCATGCCTTCGGTCTCACTCATCGCCGGCAAGCTGTAGATACGGTCACGCTCTTTTTTAACTTCCCACAGTTCCGGCTGTCCCATAATCACGGTATCAACCACACTGAACTCTTCATAAGCGAATTGATCCTGCTTCAGCTTACCCACACGCTCATTCTCATCAATACTCACCGTACCACTGGTCTGTTCCAGGTCGCCCCCTAGGATTTTCATAAAGGTCGACTTACCGCAACCATTGGCCCCAATCAGACCGTAACGGTTACCGTTACCGAATTTAACGGAGATGTCTTCAAAAAGAGGTTTTTCACCAAACTGCATGGTGATATTTGCTGTAGAGATCAAAATTCTGTCCTTATCTATTAAAACCGAGTTCAGACAGGCCGCTGCCTGAAACTCAACTCTTAAAATTTTGGGCGTATTGTGCCACAGTTTGTGCTAAGTGTCTGAAAAATAAAAAACAAAAAAGCCCCAAATGACCAGGCCTGATCATTTGGGGCTCAAATATTGCAACCGTTAAAAATAACGGTTAGATTTTACGCAGTTTAAACGCGTTAAATCACTTCACTTAATAACGCATTCATACGTTTAATGAACTCAGCTGGCTCTTGCAACTGGTCACCTTCCGCCAACTGCGCCTGCTCCAACAGGAACAGTGACCACTCAGTTAACTTGGCTTCGTCATCAATGCTATCCAGCTTCTTAACCAGCGCGTGATCCGGGTTCAGTTCCAGAACCGGATTCTGTTTTGGAATCGCCTGTCCCATCTGCTCCATCATACGCGCCATATGTGCCGACATATCACCTTCCGCACTCACTACACAAGCTGGAGAGTCAGTCAGACGGCTGGTCATGCGCACATCAGTAACCTTGTCTTCAATCGCTTTTTTCACTTTTTCAGTCAAGGCTTCACGCGCCTGTTTCTCATCATCAGACAGGTCTTTTTCCGCCTCGTCATCAAACTCTTTCAGGTCCGCTGAGGTAATCGGCTTAAGCGTTTTACCTTCAAACTCGGTCATGTGTGACACCAGCCACTCATCAATACGGTCTGACATCAGCAGTACTTCAATGCCTTTCTTGCGGAACATCTCCAGGTGCGGGCTGCCTTTGGCTGCAGCATGGGTATCGGCCACAATATAGTAGATCGCTTCCTGATCTTCCTGCATACGGTCAACATAACTCTGCAAAGAGATGCGCTGTTCAGCGTTGTTTTCATCATGCGTAGAGGCGAAACGCAGCAGCTTAGCGATCTTGTCCTTGTTGGCAAAATCTTCCACCATCCCCTCTTTCATTACCTGACCGAACTGATCCCAGAAGGTGTTGTAATCTTCCTGCTCATCCGCCTTAGACATTTTAGCCAACTGATCCAGCACACGCTTAACCGAAGCGGCACGGATCTTATCCACCACCTTATTGCTCTGCAGGATCTCACGCGACACGTTTAGCGGCAGGTCGGCTGAGTCGATCACACCGCGCACAAAACGCAGGTAAGCCGGCATCAGGTGCTCGGCATCGTCCATGATGAACACTCGCTTAACATACAGCTTCAAGCCGTAACGACGTTCACGGTCATACAGATCAAACGGCGCCTGCTTCGGCAGGTAGAGCAGTGAGGTGTACTCCAAGGTTCCCTCAACCTTGTTATGCATATGCGCTAAAGGCTCATTAAAGTCATGCGAAATAGTCTGGTAGAAGTTCTTGTAATCCTCTGCCGACAGCTCTGATTTAGGCTGAGTCCAGATCGCTGTTGCCTTGTTGACCTGTTCCATCTCACCGGTTGGCTTAGACTCTTTAGCCTCTTCATCCCACTCCGACTTCTCCATCTTGATTGGGAAGTTAATGTGATCCGAG
>CAZNML010000105.1:0-7349 GCA_964574275.1 uncultured Thiosulfatimonas sp.
TGCTGCGTTTCCACACCCAAGATCAACGCCTGCTGCTCCGCCTGCTCCTGTTTGATATTGCTGATCAAACCCGCGGCGGTAGCAATGCTACCGAGAATAAGCACCACTAACCAGGCGATACGGTTACGCCAGGGCGTTTCCAGACTGGCTTTATAACCGGCTTCAAACTCTTCATTGGCCTGCGCCCAACCCTGTTCGTAATATTCACGCAGCGTTCGATCATAACGAAAGCGGCTCGGCATACTGGTTAAAGGCTTGCCATCCAGCGCCAGTCGATACCCTTTTTTAAATGCATGCAGATGGTGCGCATTTTGAGTTTCTGGTAATCGCATAGTTGAGCAGGCCTGTTGAATTTTTATGACTGGTTTTGGTCAAAGAGTGCTTCGGTAAACTCTTTGGCATTGAATGGACGCAGATCATCAATTGATTCACCGACCCCAATAAAGCGCACCGGAATCTCTAACTGTTCGGCCAGAGCAAAGACGATGCCCCCTTTGGCGGTACCATCCAGCTTGGTCAAGGTAATACCGGAAACGTCGACCGCGCTCTTGAACTGATCTGCCTGGTTAAGGGCATTTTGTCCGGTACCGGCATCAATGACCAGCATCACTTCATGCGGTGCGCTGTCATCAACCTTGGCCATGACACGTTTTACCTTTTTAAGCTCTTCCATCAGGTTTGACTGCGTGTGCAGGCGTCCGGCGGTATCGGCAATCAAGACATCAATGTTTTTGGCTTTTGCAGACTGAATTGCATCAAAAATCACCGCGGCAGAGTCGGCACCGGTCTTTTGTGCCATGACCGGAACACTGTTGCGCTCTCCCCAGGTTTGCAGCTGTTCGACCGCGGCGGCACGGAAGGTATCGCCGGCCGCTAACATCACTGACTTACCTTCGTTCTGGAACTTCTTCGCCAGCTTACCAATGGTGGTGGTTTTACCGACTCCATTTATGCCGACCATTAAAATGACATAAGGGCCGTTTTGGCTGTTGAGGTGTGAATCGACTTCCAATGGTTTGCTGATCGGTTCTAAAATATCCTGTAGCTGGGCTTTAAGGGAGTTCAGCAGTGCCTCCGGATCTTTCAGCTCTTTACGCGAGACCTGATCGGTCAAGTTGCGGATAATGCGGTCGGTGGCATCTACTCCAACATCCGCAGTCAGTAAGATCATCTCTAAGTCATCCAGCAGATCTTCGTCGATCTCCTTACGGCCTAACACTAAGCTGGCAATGCTTTCGGTAAAGCTGTGGCGGGTCTTGCTTAAGCCCTTTTTCAGACGGGTAAAGAAGCCAGATTTTTTTGCAGGCTTAGCGGCTGGCTCCGCCGTTGGTTCTGTGATGGCTTCTTCTTCAGGTGCGGGCTCAGGTTTTTCTTCTGTTGTTGTCGCTACTGCTGCGCTGGTTTCAGTAACACTCTGTTCCTTTGCAGCTTCTGCTTCTGCTACAGGTGTTTGCTCATCTGCCGCCGCAACCGCTGGAGAGGTCTCAGCTGCCGCGCTTTGTGTCGGCACAGCATCAGTTGTTACGCTGTCCACGGTGGCGGCCGGTTCCGTTTGCTCTGCTGGAGCAGTCTCTGTTGTAGGCTGTTCTGTTTCTGCCGGGCTGCTGTCGATTACCGGCTGTGGTTGGCTGCTGGCACTGTCTGTCTCTGCGGCGGGTATTGATTTTGGTTGTTCAACACTCTGATCAAGTTGACTCTCTTCAACTTGAGATTCATCGGTTTTTTTCTTACGGCGCAAAAAGCTAAACATCTGGGATTCCTGTTACGAAACTCGTATTAAAATGACTTCAATTAATAATTAACCTAGTAAAAAACTAAGGAATTGAATATTTCTTAATACTTCGAATAAAATATTTCGCTATTATAAATCAAATTCTATGGGTTGTAGTTAGATCACAACCCAGAAAAACACAATAAAACAGAGATTGCAGAGTATGATCAAAAAACTGGCTTTAATCGCCTCCTTATTTGCTGTTTCTACTGCTGGTTGGGCGCAGGTGTCGCAGTTTAAGTTAGACAATGGCATGCAAGTCGTGGTCAAAGAGGATCACCGAGCGCCGGTCGTGGTGCATCAGGTCTGGTATCGAGTGGGCTCGCATTTTGAACGTAGTGGGATAACCGGTATTTCGCATATGTTGGAACACATGATGTTTAAGGGAACAAAAAACCTCAAACCGGGTGAGTTTTCTGAGCGAGTGGCGCAGATGGGCGGGCAGGAGAATGCCTTTACCTCAACCGATTACACCGCTTACTATCAGGTGGTCGGTAAGCAGCACCTGTCTGCGGTGATGGCTTTGGAAAGTGATCGCATGCGCAATATTGTCTTAACCGATGAAGAGTTTGCCAAAGAGCGTGATGTGGTGACTGAGGAGCGTCGTTGGCGCACTGAAGATAAGCCGACTGGCAAACTGTATGAACAGTTTAAGGCGATGGCTTTTTTCAGCAGTCCGGCTCACCACCCGGTGATTGGCTGGATGGATGATATTCGTGCCTACACCGCTGAAGATGCACGCCAATGGTATCAACAGTGGTATGCACCGAATAATGCCACCTTGGTAGTGGTCGGTGATGTCGATCCACAGCAGGTCTATCAATTAGCCAAACAGCACTATGGTCAGCACCAGCCGGAGACGATCGAACCGCCTAAACCGCAAGTGGAGATTAAGCAGGAGGGCGAGCGCCGTTTAATCCTGAAGGGTGCGACTAAAGTTCCAAGTCTGTTAATGGGCTTTCATGCACCGACGCTGGTGACCGCTAAAACCGCAGCAGAACAGCAGGAGGTCTATGCATTGGAGCTGTTGAGTTCGATTTTAGATGGCGACGACTCCGCCCGTTTAACCAAGCATCTGGTGCGTCGTGATAAAGTCGTGGCCGCTGCCGGTGCGGGCTATGATGGCACCGACCGCTTGACGACACTGTTTCTGTTTCAGGCGAGTCCCTCAAAAGGTGTGTCGACTGAGAAAGTAGAGCAGGCGATCTGGCAGGAGATTGAACAGGTGCAGCAGCAGCCGGTGACGCAGGCCGAATTGGATCGAGTGGTGGCGCAGTCGGAAGCGCAGTATATCTATCATCAGGACTCGATTCAGTCGCAGGCGAATGTGTTGGGTTCACTGATCAGCGTCGGTCTACCAGCGGACACGCTGGATAACTGGGTTGATAACTTGCGTCAAGTGACGCCAGAACAGATTCAGGCGGTGGCAAAGAAATATCTGCATAAAGACCGTATGACCGTGGCCACGCTATTGCCGAATGGTGAGCAGGCGAAGGCCGCTAAAAGACCCGTGATGCAGGGAGGGGCGCACTAGTGAAACAGTTATTGACCGCGTTTTTTATTCTGGTGTTCAGCCAGTCTGTTGCCGCTAAACTGGATATTCAGAGCTGGCACACCAGCAGTGGTGCTAAGGTGATGTATGTGCATGCTCCGCAACTGCCCATGCTGGATATCGAGGTCAGTTTTGATGCCGGTTCTGCCAGAGATGGAAAGGATTGGGGGGTGGCGTCGTTTACCTCAACTTTGCTGGGCACACGCACCTCAAAGTTAACAGAGGACGAAGTTTCGGCAGCATTTAACTCCATTGGCGCGCAAATCGGTTCAAGCAGTGGTCGCGATAAAGCGGCGATCTCTTTGCGCACCCTGACGCGACCGCAGATTATGCAGCGTGCTCTGAGCACCTTTGAAACTTTAATTAGTGACTCGCAGTTTGATCAGGCTATTTTTGATCGTGAGTTGCAACGTTTGCTGCTTGCCATTAAACAAAAAACCACGAAACCGCAGACCATCGCCTCCACCACCCTGTGGCAGCAGCTGTATGGCGAGCACCCTTATGCACATGACCCCTCCGGTACTGAGGAGACGGCCAAACGTTTGACCATTAAAAAACTGCAGCAGTTTTATCAGCGTTATTATGTTGCCAGCAATGCTTATATTGCGATTGTCGGTAATGTAGACAAACAGCAGGCGCAGCAGATTGCCGAACAGTTGATGGCCAACCTGCCGAAAGGTCAGAAACCGGCGGATTTGCCTCAACCTAAAACCATCAATAACGGCAAAAAGAGTAAAACCGAGTTTGATTCCACGCAGACCTATTACTATTTGACTCAGCAAGGCGTGCAGCGTGGTCATGAAGATTATGTGCCGCTTTTTGTCGGTAACCATCTGCTGGGCGGCAATGGTTTTGGTTCCAGATTAATGCAGGAGGTACGTGAGGAGCGCGGCCTGGTTTACAGTGTATACAGTTACTTTGCACCGATGAAGGTGACCGGACCGTTTGTGATCGGGCTGTCGACCAAAAACGCTTCGGCTTATGAGGCGGACGATGTGGTGCAGCAGACCTTAAAAGATTTCCTGAGTGGCATTTCCGACAAGGAGCTACAGGCGATTAAAGATAATCTGGTTGGCGGTTTCCCGTTGCGTATTGACAGCAACAGTAAAATCCTGGGTTATCTGTCGTTGATCGGCTTTTATAACCTGCCGTTAGACTATCTGGACACCTTCCCGCAAGCGGTAGCTAAGGTCAGCAAACAGGAGGTTCTGCAGGCGTGGAATAAGCTTATCCAGCCTGAAAAAATGCAGACCATTATGGTGGGTAAACCGCAGTAACCTTGATTTAGTTTAAACAGCAATTCATGATGAAATTGGACAGGCCTGCTGAGGTAGAATCAGCAGGCCTGTCTGTTTTTGGGCTGAGAGCGTTCGCTTATTTCAGTTCTATTTTCAGCTCTATTTGGGCGGGTATTGCGATAATACCTTATTGACCACCGCATCCACCAGTTCCGTGGTTTTCTGCGGCGTTGACTGCTCGGTCAAATGGGTAGTGCTGATGCCGCGCCAAATCACTTGACCCTGTCGATTTAGCACATCAATTACCAGTTTACCCTCCTCATATTCGACCAGATCGGGCGTCGTTTGAAACAGAAAACCACCGTGATAGCCGAAACTGCCAAAACCAATGGTGGTGGTAAAGGGTTCGGTGCGTAATTTGGTTTGTACCGAAACATGGTAGGTAATGTAAGCATCGGCAGATTGAGTGGAGAGGGCGATGTTTTTTGCAGCTAAGCTGTTGGCGATGGCATTGCGAATACGTTTGGCAATAAGCGGCTGTTGCTGCTCAAATTCAACAGCACTCGGTTTGCTCTGTTGTGCTGCGGGCAGCCACTGCATGCTTTTAATGGCGTTAAAATCCGCGGTGTCATCATAGTCCTGGTTAACGGGAATATGCGAACAGCCACTTAGAGTGATGGTTATCAATAGCGTAATTAGAGAGAGGTAAAAGCGCACTGTCTTGGCTCCTAAATAAAGCGTGTTAGGTTTTATTTTAGACTTTTTGGATCCTGACTTTCAAAAAATGATCTGGTTGTAATAGCTTATTTCAAGATAACAAATTGTTAAAAGCTGTCATCCATAGAGACGAGATTGAGTAAAATACAAATTTATAAACGTTGTCCCAGCGCGTAACAAACACAGTAGGTAAAACATGGCAGTAGCACCCCAAATTGGTCAAATGAACACGCTCAAAGTTGTCAAAGAGGTTGAGTTTGGACTCTATCTGGACGGGGGGCGACTGGGTGAAGTTTTATTGCCGCAACGTTATGTTCCTGCCGGGGCCAAAGTCGGCCAGGCATTAGAGGTGTTTTTGCACCTTGATTCCAAAGACCGTTTGGTGGCAACCACTGATAAACCAAGAGTTTCAGTCGGTGAAGTGGCGTTCTTAAAAGTGACCGATGTCAACCGTACCGGTGCTTTTCTGGACTGGGGTATGCCGAAAGATCTGCTGGTACCCTATGCGGAACAGCGTGTACCAATGGAGAAGGGGCGTTCTTACTGTGTTTATGTCTATATCGATAAAAGTGGCCGTATTGCCGCCTCCAGTAAACTCAGTTTGCATCTTAAAGAGACCAATGACCACTTCAAAAGCGGCCAGTCGGTGCGTTTAATGGTGGTCAGTCGCAGTAAGTTGGGCTATACCGCCTTGATCGACGGTACCCATCTTGGCCTGATCCATAACTCGGACATTCTGCAGCCGTTACGTATGGGCCAGAAGATGCAGGGCTATATTAAAGGGATTCGTCCAGATCGTAAGATCAATTTAACCTTGCAGAAGCAAGGTCTAGAGGCACGCGAAGAGCTGGGAGAGATGATTCTGGCAGTATTAGAGGTGAATGACGGCCGTTCCGAATTGACCGATAAAAGTACGCCGGAAGAGATTTTTGCCCAGTACCGAGTCAGTAAGGCTAGCTATAAAAAAGCCTTAGGCCGTTTATATAAAGCGCGTAAAGTTGAGATTCATCCGGGCTATATCTCTCTGCCCGGCCTGTAACTTTTATTGAGGAACCGTGTGATGCCCAACTATTTTCGTCTGTTAAAAGCTGTGCTGGTCTCGGTCGGTCTTTTTCTAAGCACTCCGGTAGCGGCGCTTGAGTGGAGTTCTACCAGCCTGTTACTGCAGCAGGGCGAGGATTTTAGAACCGTGCCCGCTAATGACTCCTTTAATGCTCAGGTGATGACGTTTGAGCATGCCAATGGTTGGCAGTATGGTTCCAACTTCTTCTTTGTCGATATGACCTCGCCAAACCGGACCGACAGTGAGTTTTATGCAGAGCTCTCTCCCAGTCTGTCGTTTAGCAAGCTGTTTTCTAAACTTGAGTTGCCGGCAGCGATTCAGGAGCTGCGTTTGACCGCTACCTGGGAGTTGGGGGAGCAGACGGACGCCAAGCTGTTGGGTTTAGGATTTGATTTTGCTATTCCCAATGTGCCTGTGGCACAATTGAATCTCTATCAGCGCTTCTCTCAGTCGGACTTCTACCCTGGTAAAACCGGATCTGCGCCGCAGCTGTCTGTGGTGTGGATGGCCCCTTTTGCCGTCAGCCAAACACAGTGGCTGTTTGAGGGCTTTATGGACTACGCCTGGGCAGAAAAACAGCTGGGCAAGACGGATAATTTATTGATTCAACCGCGTCTATGGTTGGATATGGGGGCGCTGTATGATTCAGCAGGCCACCTGTTTATTGGCGCGGAACACAGTGTTTGGCATAACAAATATGGCGTAAAGGGTGTGCATGAAACGGTAACACAACTCGCTGTAAAGTGGACGTTTTAGAGTTTAATGAGTATTTTTAACCGATACAAAAAGTGGCTGCTGTTGATTTTAACGGGCGTGCTGCTGTTGCAGCTTGCGGTCTATCTGAAAGTCCAGGACTACAATCAACAAATCCTGAATGAGCGTTTAGCTGAGGCATCACAACAATTAAACGATCAAATAAACCAGAGTATTGCCGAAAAACACAAGGCGACCACGGCGATTGCTTTGACTATGGGGCAGATTCTGGCGAATGAGAAATTTGCCAATAAT
>CAZNML010000106.1:0-1198 GCA_964574275.1 uncultured Thiosulfatimonas sp.
GTGCGCTAATCAAATATATCGCCCGTGGACGCACCACGGTGGTCGACGCCTATCTGAGCCCGATTCTGCGCGCTTATGTCGAACAGGTCGCCGACGCCCTGCCCGGTGTCGATCTACAGTTTATGCAGTCGCATGGCGGCCTGACCGCGGCCGACGTCTTTCAGGGTAAAGACGCCATTCTTTCCGGCCCGGCAGGCGGCATTGTCGGAGCGGTCAAAACCGCACAACACGCCGGCCATAACAAGATTATCGGCTTTGATATGGGTGGAACTTCGACCGATGTCTCCCACTATGCAGGCGTCTATGAACGCAGCTTCGACACCGAGGTGGCCGGCGTGCAAATGCGTGTGCCAATGCTGGATATTCATACCGTCGCCGCTGGCGGAGGCTCGATTGTGCAGGCGCAGCATGGTGAACTGCGAGTCGGCCCCGAATCCGCCGGTGCCAACCCAGGCCCGGCCTGTTATCGTCGCGGAGGACCACTGACGGTAACCGACTGCAACCTGCTGTTAGGCCGACTGCAAGCCAAGTTCTTTCCAAAGGTATTCGGTGAACATGCCGATCAGCCACTGGATTTAACTCCGGTGCAAAACCAGTTTGCCCAGCTGGCAGATGAACTCAAGCTCAGCGCGGAGACCGTGGCTGAAGGCGCACTGAATATTGCGGTCGAGAACATGGCCAATGCAGTACAGAAAATATCCACCCAACGCGGTTACGATGTTAAAGATTACACGCTAGTCAGTTTTGGTGGTGCCGGCGGGCAACACGCCTGTGCGGTCGCTAAAAAGCTCGGCATGACCAAAATACTATTGCACCCATACTCAGGCGTATTATCAGCCTACGGCATGGGATTAGCCAATAAAAGCCATATAGAGACCCGCTCTTATGCAGTCGAGTTACAACAAATCGATACACTGCAAACCCGGATCAATCAGCAGATTGAACAGGCCTGTTCAAATTTACAGCAACAGAACGAGCAGGTTGCCCACATTCAAACCACATTGCATCTACACTATCGTGGCAGCGATACCCTGTTGGACATTCTGTTGGACTCAAATCATCATGCCACAGAGTTAGCTCAACTTTTCGCGCAACAACACCGCCAACAGTTTGGTTTTGAGCAACCCGATCTGGCCATTATGATTAACAGCATCAGCGTCGAAGTGTCATCTGCCAGCCACCCGCTGCAGGATACCCC
>CAZNML010000106.1:1298-4553 GCA_964574275.1 uncultured Thiosulfatimonas sp.
ACCTTAGCCAAAACCGCACACTCGGTGAATATCAAAGAGCGTCTGGACTTCTCCTGCGCCCTGTTTGACAGTCAGGGTCAACTGATCGCCAATGCACCGCATGTTCCGGTACATCTCGGCTCAATGGGTGAATCGGTGAAAGCGGTGATTAACAAGGCAGGCTCAGAACTGCAACCGGGTGATGCCTATGTATTGAACAACCCCTTTGCCGGCGGCACCCACCTGCCGGACATTACGCTGATCTCGCCGGTTTTTATCAACCAACAGCTACGTTTTTACGTCGCCTCTCGTGGCCATCACGCCGATGTTGGCGGCTTAACCCCGGGCTCCATGCCGGCCAACAGCCAACACATTGACGAAGAGGGAGTACTGCTGGACTGCGTGCCTCTGGTTAAACAGGGGACTTTCCAGACCGAGCTGATCAGCAACTGCTTTAGCAACGCCAAATATCCGGTGAGAAACCTGACCCAAAACCTGAATGATCTACACGCCCAGGTGGCGGCTAATCAACGCGGTATCAATGGTTTGAGTCAGCTGTGTGAGCAAGTCGGTACCGATACCGTCAGCGACTATATGCGCCATGTTTTAAATCACGCTGAACAGGCGGTAATCGAACTGCTGCCGACTCTAAAACAGGGGCGGTTCTGTTATGCCACCGATCAGGGCAGCCAGGTCTGTGTCTCGGTAGAAATTGATATGGATAACCAGCAGGCGGTAATTGATTTCAGTGGAACCAGCGAACAGCAAAGCAATAACTTCAATGCGCCACACGCCATTACCCGTGCAGCGACACTCTATGTACTGCGCACCTTGATTAACCAGCCGATCCCTCTGAATGATGGCTTCTTACGCCCAATCAAACTGATTGTGCCAAGCGGCTCCATGCTCAACCCGGTCTACCCGGCCGCCGTCGTGGCCGGCAATGTGGAAACCTCACAGGTGGTGACCGATACACTCTATGCCGCCCTGAATATTCAAGCGGCATCGCAGGGCAGCATGAATAATCTCACCTTTGGTGATGACACCTGGCAGTATTATGAGACTTTGTGCGGCGGAACCGGTGCCGGAAAGACCTATCACGGTCACGATGCGGTGCACAGTCATATGACCAATTCACGTCTCACCGATCCGGAAATTTTGGAGTTGCGTTATCCGGTGCGCCTGCAGCGCTTTGCGATTCGTGCAGACAGCGGCGGCCAAGGTCTGTTTTCGGGTGGGAACGGCTGTGAACGTCACTTTGAGTTTCTCAAACCGATGACGGTCTCTATGCTCAGCAACCATCGTATTATCGCGCCTTATGGTTTGGAAGGTGGTGCTGCCGGCAAAGTAGGACAGCACTTTATTGTTTCAGCCCAGTCTGATAAAAACGAAATAGAGCCACTGGCCAGCACCGTCACCTTAGAGTTAAAAGCGGGTGATGTATTTGCCATTCACACCCCCGGCGGCGGCGGCTATGGAAAAGCTGATCAAATAACCGATCAAACAGCCGATTGAACAGTCTGCATAAAGATTGGGAGCAAACGGGAACAAGCCGCCACTATTGATGCAGACATTAAGCGCTATTAAGCGCTGTTGAGCGGTCGAAGCAGATGCAGATCCATTAACTGCTGCAGGCTCTGTATGGCAAAAGCGTGCAGCTCTTCAGCGGGATAATCCATATCGGCAGTCAGCTCAGCCAGAGCCTGCCCGGCACTTAATCCGGTTTCCTGCCCCTCTTCCAGCGCTAACAGCCATTGAAACAGCAGCGGGGACAGCTCCATAAAGCCGACGGAGTCATCTGCATTTCGATAGACCATTAAGGTGGTGACCGCCCCCTGTGGTTGCTCAGGTTGATAGTCGATCGACAGTTGATGCACCGGCCATTGATAAGCTAACGGCCAGGCCAGTGGCGACAGCTCATAAATCAGCTCCAAATTCGGCAGGCCTGTTGTGCTTTGTGCTGATTCATCGGTGGTAAAGCCCTCATCCGGACTGACCGCAACCGCCAGCTCCATCCACTCGTAATGTGCCAACTCCAATAGAAAGGCCGGATCACCCGCTGCTGGCTGATACTCCTCGTTCAAGAATATAATGAACTCCTCACCCAACTGATGAAACAGCGGCGTGCGCGCTCGGTGTTTCTGCATATATTCGCGCATCAATTCAGACCAGCGCTCTGTCCCCAATATCTGTTTACAAACCGGAAACAGATTACTGAAAAAACCGTCAATATTATTAAAAAACAGCTCCTGATAGACCTGCAAACGACGGGGTTCGATCGGGGCTTCCATTGGCGGAGCATAGTCAATTTTCGGATTACGAATATGCTGTGCAAACTGCAGCTGCAGCTGCTGAAAATAGGGCTTGTCAGCATTTGAGGCTGGCGCTTTAAGCTTACTCATGTTTCTGCCTCCACTGGTTTTGATAGTCGCGAATCTGCTCGACTTCCAGCAGCAGTTCATCCAGCGGCGGAATATTAAAATCACGCTCCAGCAGAGTTGGAATCAGACCATGATATTCATAGGTCTGTTGCAGTAACTGCCACACCTGCTGCTTAACAGGCTGGCCATGCGTATCGATTTTAAGGTCATCCGCCTCATCAAAGTGTCCCGCCATATGCAGATAGACAATGCGCTCACTAGGCATTGCCCGCATATACTCTTCGGCAGAGTACTGGTGGTTAATGGCATTGACATAGGTGTTATTGACATCAAACAGCAGATCACAGTCCGCCTCTTGCAATACGGCGTTAACAAACTGCTGTTCACTCATTTCGGTGCTTGGCATCGCATAGAAAGAGACATTTTCAATGCCGATTTTTCGCTCCAGAATATCTTGTACGCGGCGAATCCTGGCCGCCACATAATGCACCGCCTCCTCTGTAAAAGGAATCGGCATCAGGTCATACAGGTGACCACTGTCTCCACAGTAACTTAGATGCTCGGTATAGGCTCGGATCTGATGCTGATCAAAAAATGCTTTCAGTTGATAAAGGTAGTTTTCATCCAGCGGCTGCGGCCCACCCAGATCGAGTGACAAACCATGACATAGGAACGGCCAACGCTCGGTTAAGGTTCTGAGCTGGCGCCCCTGACGACCGCCGAAGTGCAACCAGTTTTCAGGGGCGATCTCCATAAAATCGATCGGCAGATCTGGGCGCTGCAATACCTCATCAAAAAAGTCGCGTCGCAACCCTAACCCCACCCCTTCAACCGGGTAATTGCGATTCATCCTATCTCCTCCTGAATTGTGGCAGCTATAAACTGAACAGGCCTG
>CAZNML010000106.1:4653-7222 GCA_964574275.1 uncultured Thiosulfatimonas sp.
TGCGATTCATCCTATCTCCTCCTGAATTGTGGCAGCTATAAACTGAACAGGCCTGTGTAGTGCCTGGCTCAGTGAGCATCAAATAAAAAGCCACTGTTGTTCAATGCAGCGGCTTTCATTCTACTTGAACGATGTAATAAAGCGAATGCCCTCATTTACTGCCGCACTTGCCTTCACCACATTTACCCTCTGCCGCTGGCTTTTTATCACCACCGCATTTAGCTTCACCACATTTACCTTCTGTCGTTGGTTTTTTATCACCACCGCACTTGGCTTCACCACATTTACCTTCTGTCGTTGGTTTTTTATCACCACCGCACTTGGCTTCACCACATTTACCCTCTGTCGTTGGCTTTTTGTCACCACCACACTTGGCTTCACCACATTTACCTTCAATGTGGCTGCCAGCGACTTGCGTGTAGCCTCCCTGCAGTGGTTTAATCGCAAATGGGTTCTCTGCAGCTGAAGCCACACCCGTTGCCGTCACCATGGCTGCTCCAGCTAACTTTAAAAAATCTCGGCGTGATTGCTTTTTCATGATTCCTCTCCTGTCTGTTCTGTTTTTTTATTCTTGAAAAGATATACCGCTCTCACCTACAAGACCTGTCATTAGATAAATTATTTCAAGCAAATAGAAAAACTCTGTTTAAAAAAACCATATATCTTTTAAAAAAATGGAGAAATGTGCCAGAATAGTGCCAAGAATAATATTTTATTGAAGATTGAACCTAATTTTTTCATGACACCCCTAAAACAACAGCTCGTTAATGCGCACCGCCTGTTTGCCGATATTGAAATTCCAACCATGCCCAAAGAGGTGATGGAGTTAAACCAGCTCTTTAAAACAGAGGAGTTCCCAGACCTCAACCTGGTTGAAAAAATCATCGCTCAAAACACAACCCTGGCAGGTGAAGTGCTCAAAATCTCCAATGAGCCGCAATTTTTAAGACCACGCAATGCCCCGGTCCACTCCATTAAGGATGCACTCACCGTCATTGGTTATCAGCGCTTGCAGAATCTGTTGATCAGTGTAGGCGCCATTATGGCTTGTCAAAAACGCTGTATTGACGAGATCAACTTTTTTAATCTTAATGTGGCCAAGATCGCCTCGGAACTGGCGCAATATACCGAAGAGGTGCGAGATGATGAAGCTTATCTGGCAGGCCTGTTCCATAATGCCGGCACCATGCTGTTTGCGCTGAAATACCCGGACTACGATAAAGTCTTTTTAAGCAGTTTGAAATTTGCCTACCGCGCGCCTCTACTGGAAGAGAAGAAATATGGTGCATCACATACCATCGCCGGTATGCTGGTTGCACGTAAATGGGAGTTGGATGCCTACTTCAATCAGATCATTCTGTTACACCACCAACAAGACCTAAACAAAATCGAGAGTGAGCGCATCCGCACTCTGATTGCGCTGATACAGATCGCTATCGCTCTGGTGACACAGATGCTGTATGCAGACTATTCGAGTTCAGAAGTGGACTTGATGTTAAAAAATGCCTGTCAGGAGCTGTTAATTGACGAGGACAGTTTAGACGAATTCCGTTCGATCCTGATCTCCGATTAGCGCACAATCTTTATAGGCCTTCATCCAACAGATCTGGCAGAGGTTTACCTATATGGTAACCCTGGCCGTAGGTCACCCCCAGCGCCTTAAGGCGATCCAAAGTCTGCTGATCCTCCACAAATTCGGCAATGGTCTGCATCCCAAACGCCCTGACCATATTCGATAGACTCTCTACAAAAATCTGATTGTCACGGTTATGCACCAGATCATGAATATAAGAGCCATCTAACTTAACATAGCTGAGTGGCATTTTTTTCAAATAACTAAACGATGAGAAACCGACACCAAAATCATCCAAAGCAACCTTAAAACCTGCATGATGCAAAGTCTCCAAGTTGGCTAATACCTGATTGAAGTTATCAATATAGGCAGTTTCCGTTAACTCAACCATCACCTGATCCGCATCAAATTGATACTGTTCAAAGTAGTGACTGAACATTTTAGGCAGGTCGCTTGACTGTAAAGTCGGAGCTGAGATATTAATAGAGAAACGGATCTGTTTACGAAGCTTCGTTTCACTCTCCAGGCGACTGAATGCATGATTCAGCACCCATTCATCAATTGCACGAATCAACCCCATACGCTCCGCTGCCGGAATAAACTCATTCGGAAAGACTGCATTGCCATCCAGGTCAGTCAGCCTTAGCAGCACTTCATAGTGCGTAATCGTTTGATCCTGTATATGCATAATCGGCTGGAAAACCAGACGGAACAGACCCGCTCCCGGTTTCAATGCTTTACGAATCAGGGAGATCAACTCATGATCCTTCTCGATCAACTCTAGATTATTATCCTCAGGATTAAACAGGTGCCACTGACTGAGTCCTTTCTTTTTAGCCTGATGCAGGGCTAAATCGGCATGCGCCGTAATGGACTGAACATCATTACCATGCTTAGGATATAAGGCTGCGCCGTGACACGCACTAAACGCAACCTGCTGGGTGCCATTAATGATAATGGAGCTATTCATCGCCTGAGACAGTTTTTTCAACAGAC
>CAZNML010000107.1:0-1550 GCA_964574275.1 uncultured Thiosulfatimonas sp.
TATAACGACTTATGTCGTGATAAAAAAGAGCGGGATCGATATTTTATTGAATGTTTGTTTTCTGCCAAGAGTGACTTAAGTCACTCTTTTCTATAGGAAAACCAGACTGTTATGCTAGCAGGTGCAGGATCACTTCTGTACCGATATAACTCAGGATCAGCAGTGCATAGGCCATAATGCTGTATTTGGCTGCCTTTTGCCCACGCCAGCCACGCTTAACGCGACCGATCAAAAAGACCGCATAAACCAGCCAGGCCAGGATGGCGAAAAAGGTTTTATGAATCAGGTGCTGGGCAAACATGTCCTCTATAAAGAAGATGCCGCTGAGCAGAGCAAAACTCAAAAATACAAAGCCGATAACAATCAGCTGGATCAGGGTTTTCTCCATCACCTGTAGTGGAGGCAGGGCCTTTAATACGGTCGATAGCTGTTTTTTACGGAAACGGCGTTCCTGTACGCTATAGAGCACGGCCTGAGCGGTAGCCAATCCCATAATGCTGTAGGCGGAGATCGAGATCAGCACATGACTGCCTAGTGCATAAGGCATTGCAGTGGCATCGTTTAAACCGATTGGCAGCAGAGTGGTCAAGGCGGCTAAAGGAAAGATAAAAATTCCCAGCGTCTGAGTATCTTTATTCAGCGAGGTGAACAGCAGCATTGAGCTGCCCAAAATGGCGATCAAAGACAGGCTGTTACCAAAGCCAAACTGAATTTGAGAACCGTCAAACAGGGTTGAGCTCAAAGCAAACAGGTGGAGTAGTACAGCGGCGGTAGAAATACGTGAGACGCGTGCTCGATTGGCATCACTGGGCGTTGTCTGAATGCGGTGCCATAGTAAAAAACTGGCATACAGATAGAACAGGCTTGCTATTAATGCACTAAAACCACCAAGAACCATAGATTAAACCTTAAAGTAAAAAAGCCTTACTATTGGCAATTTACCAGCCGAGATAGAGGCGTAATGACAGGGATCGTGTTGTGAGAGAGCCATTTCTCTCGTGTTTTTAAAAGGTTGCGCTTAATCGGAATTAAGGAAGCAGCCAAATTACTCAAAATATTCCGTTATAATAGCGGAATTAAAGTTTGAATAGAAGACTGTAACCGGGCGGATTAAGTAATAATCGCCACTTTTATAGCGGTAGCGGTCGATTTTGGAGAGATAAATAGATGTTTGATAATCTATCGGAACGTTTAAATAAAACCTTTAAAGCGATTAAGGGCCAGGGGCGTTTAACAGAGAGCAATATTAAAGATGCCTTGCGTGATGTGCGTCGTGCCTTATTGGAAGCGGACGTTGCCCTGCCGGTTGTAAAGTCGTTTATTGCTAAAGTTCAAGAGCGTGCGATTGGTCAAGAGGTCTCTACCAGTCTGAATCCGGGTCAGGCCTTTATTAAAGTGGTGCGTGAACAGCTGACTGAGGTAATGGGTCAGGAAGCGGAACCGCTGAATTTCAATGTTGAGCCACCGGCGGTGATTATGGTTGCCGGTCTGCAGGGGGCGGGTAAAACCACCTCGATCGGTAAACTGGCGAAGATGCTGAAAGAGCGTCA
>CAZNML010000107.1:1560-7122 GCA_964574275.1 uncultured Thiosulfatimonas sp.
CGACGTCTATCGTCCGGCGGCGATCAAGCAGTTGGAAACACTGGCGCAGCAGGTGGACGTGCTGTTCTATCCGTCTTCAGCGGATCAGGATCCGGTAGAGATTGCCAAAAACGCGCATCAAGAGGCGAAGAAGCAGTTTGCCGATGTGTTGATTCTGGATACCGCCGGTCGTCTGCACATTGATGAAGAGATGATGCAGGAGATTAAACACCTGCACAGTAATGTCAATCCATGTGAAACGCTGTTTGTTGTAGACTCAATGACCGGTCAGGATGCGGCGAATACGGCCAAAGCCTTTAATGATGCTTTGCCATTAACCGGTGTGATCTTGACGAAAACCGACGGGGATGCCCGTGGTGGTGCGGCACTGTCGATTCGTGAAATCACCGGGAAACCGATCAAGTTTATCGGTTCCGGTGAGAAAACCGATGCCTTGGAGACGTTCCATCCAGACCGTATGGCGGGCCGTATCCTGGGTATGGGTGATGTCTTGAGTTTGATTGATGAAGCGGAAGCGAAAATCGATCATAAGAAGGCGCAAAAGTTTGCCAAGAAAATTCAGAAGTCCGGTCAATTTGATTTAGAAGATTTTAAAGAGCAGCTGCAGCAGATCCAGAATATGGGTGGCGTGGGCGGCCTGCTTGGCAAACTGCCGGGCATGGGTCAGCTTAAGGGCCAGCTGGATGGCGACCATGCCGAGAAAGAGTTCCGTCGTTTAGAAGCCATTATCAACTCCATGACCAGACAGGAGCGTGCCTTCCCAGCGGTGATTAAAGGGTCACGTAAACGTCGTATTGCCATGGGGTCGGGTACTTCGGTACAGGACGTCAACAAGCTGTTAAAGCAGTTTACGCAGATGCAGAAGATGATGAAAAAAATGAAAGGCGGCGGCATGAAAAACATGATGCGCGGTATGGCAGGTAAGCTGCCGCCGGGCATGGGTGGTATGGGAGGCATGCCACCTGGGATGCGTTAATCAACTTTAAGTTTATGACTTTAAAGTGAAAAACTAAAAAAGCCGCTCCGAGATTCGGGCGGCTTTTTTTGTGTCAGTCAGTCGCAAAGTTAGCCACCTTAAAAAATAAAAATAAATCGGTTAACTATTTGAATAAGTTGTTGTTTATCTGTATAATTCCGCTTTTCGCCCATTTGTGGGTGAAGTTTAGTTAAGAGATCGAGTGATCTCTAATAGAAGATTTTGTTGAAGAGAGTTCTCTTCATCGCCTGATTTAAATATTTGGAGAAGAAAATGGTAGTAGTCCGTTTAGCCCGTGGTGGTTCTAAAAAGCGTCCTTTTTATAAAGTAGTAGTAGCTGATCAGCGTAACAGCCCAACTGGTCGTTTCATCGAGCAGGTTGGTTTTTATAACCCAATCGCACGTGGTAATGAAGAAAAAATTCGTTTAGATCAGGCTCGTATTGATCACTGGGTAGCTCAAGGCGCTCAACTAAGCCCACGCGTTAAAAGTGTTATCAAAAACGCTTAATAGCGTTTACGCTTAGGTCAATAATTACATGTCTGAAAGTCAAGCGACAGAAAAAGTCATTGTTGGCCAGATTAATGGCATCTTCGGTGTTCAGGGATGGGTTAAGATTTTTTCCCATACTGAGCCGCGTGCCAATATCTTGAACTACTCACCTTGGTGGATTAAATGCAAAGGTGAGTGGAAACAGGTCAAGGTAGAAAACAGCAAAGTTCAATCCGGTGGTAAAACACTGGTGGCGTTGCTGGAGAACATTAACGATCGTGATGTGGCTCGTGAATATATGGGCTGTGACATTGCGATTGAACGCACCCAGTTAGTTAACCCTAACGATGAGATGTACTGGATTGACCTGATCGGTTGCCAGGTAACAACTCAACAGGGCGTGTTATTAGGAGAGGTAACCGGCATGCTGGAGACAGGCGCACATGATGTGATGCGTGTTGAAGGTGAGCATGGTGACTTGATTCCATTTGTAATGGATGAGTTTATCCTCTCCGTTGATATAGAGAACAAACAGATTGTAGTGGACTGGGAAATCGACACGGAAGTGGAAGATCAACAGTGAGATTTGATGTAATTACCCTGTTTCCGGAGATGTTTAGCGCATTAACGGAATCTGGCGTTAGCCGTCGAGCACTTCAATCTGAGTTATATCAGATTAAAACCTGGAATCCACGTCAGTTTACCACTGATAAACACAAGACAGTGGATGACCGACCTTACGGGGGCGGGCCAGGTATGCTGATGATGTATCAGCCTCTAAAAGATACCATAACGGCGATCCAGTCTGAACAGACGGTAAAACCGCATGTGGTGTATCTTTCACCGCAGGGTCAGCCTCTAACTCAGGCTAAGGTGGAGCAGCTTGCTCAACTGGAGTCGGTTACTCTGCTTTGCGGTCGTTATGAAGGGGTTGATGAGCGTCTGCTGGTCACGGAAGTTGATGAAGAGATCAGTATTGGTGACTTTGTGGTCAGTGGTGGTGAACTGCCGGCCATGATGCTGATGGATGCGGCAATTCGTCTGCTTCCGGGAGCATTAGGTCACAATCAATCAGCAGAGCAGGACTCCTTTTCGGATGGCTTATTGGACTGCCCGCACTATACTCGACCTGAGGTGGTGAATGGGCTGGCAGTTCCCAAAGTATTACTGGAAGGGAATCACGCAAAAATTGATGCCTGGAGACAGGCGCAAAAATTAGAGCGCACGCAGCAGCGTCGACCTGATTTATTAAAAGATTCTGAATAACGTTACCCAGTTATTCAAACAATTAGGGTTCAACCTCTGATTAGCAGAGCTAGTTTATGTTGGATGAATATTATGAAAATGTCAGAAACATTTTCAGGCTTTCAAAAGTAAAGCCAAAAGATTGGAGAGCTTAAAAATGAGCGATATCATTAAGCGTATTGAAGCGGAACAGATGACTAAAGATTTACCAGATTTTAACCCTGGTGATACCGTTGTTGTTAAAGTTAAAGTTAAAGAAGGTAAGAACGAGCGTCTACAGGCCTATGAAGGTGTGGTAATCGCTAAGAAAAACCGTGGTTTAAACTCTAACTTCATCGTCCGTAAGATCTCTCACGGTGTTGGCGTTGAGCGTACTTTCCAGACTTATAGCCCACTAGTTGATAGTGTTGAAGTTAAGCGTCGCGGTGCAGTACGTCGTGCGAAACTTTACTATCTTCGTGAACTATCTGGTAAAGCAGCACGTATTAAAGAGAAGGTATAATCGAGCGGAGAGTTGTCTCTCACATCGATTCAAGATGCTTTTTCTTGCACACAAAACGCCCCGTAGCCTTAAAGGTTGCGGGGCGTTTTTGTTTTTATACTGATAAAATAGTGCCTCTAATAGTGGGAGTGGCTATATCAGCTATATCGCAAAGATCAGACTCCCCAGTACGATTGACATAGTGCTTTAGTAACAGAGCCAAACCAGCAACTTATAGTAGATAGATAAAGGTCACAGATGATTGAACAGATATTTTGCGCCAACCAGGAGTTGCATGATGAAACCATTGCCAAGGTCATGCATGAACAGTATTTAAACAGTTATGCTGAGGGCGCTGCTGGCCGTTTAGATGAAATGGTGCTGAAACTGGCCAGCCATCAACAGAACGACTGCCCGCAAATTAACAAGGTATGGGTCTCTATCTTTGCTGCTGATCATGGCATTGCCAGTGAGGGTGTCTCAGAGTTTGAGCAGGATCAAACCGCTAAATGGGTCGACGACCTGTGCCAGGGCAAGGGCTTAAGCAATGTTTTTATTAATGATGCCCAGGCCAGTTATGAAGTGATTGATGTCGGTCTTCAGGGCAGTGTGGCTGCCAGCGCTAATCTGGTTGAGGCCAAAGTGGCTGAAGGAACACAAAACTTCGTCAGCGCACCGGCGATGTCTCAGGAGCAATTAATTCAAGCGCTTGAAGTCGGTATGGCGGCGGCGGAAAGAGCCAAAGCCGCAGATGCCGATCTGTTTGTCAGTGGTGAAGTCGGTGTTGCCAATACCACCTCCGCTTTGGCGATGACGGCGGTGCTGTCCGGTAAGCCGGTGATGGAGTTACTGGAGATCGGTACCAAGCGCGTGATGCGCAGTGAGAAGCATAAGGCGGAACTGATTGAGCAGGCAATTGAATTGCATCAGGCCTCACTGAATTCGCCTTTGAGAATCTTACAGTATCTGGGTGGCTTTGAAGCGGCGGCTCTGGTTGGTGCCTATATCCGCTGTGCGCAACTGGGTATTACCATTGTGGTTGATGGTCTGATGGGCACGGTGGCGGCATGGATTGCCGATCTGGTAAGCCGTAATGATCAGCTATTGAACTGTGATTCGGTCGATGCAATGATGGATTTGGGTAAATACTCGGTGCCGGAGACGCTGTTCTGTATCTGTGGTACCTGCCCGCGCTTGGTGGAGTGGTGTTTCTTTTCACACCAGTCGGCTGAGCGTTTCCACGCTTTGGTATTGGAGATCCTGGCGGTGGATCCGATCCTGCAGTTTGATATCAAACTGGGTCAGGCCAGTGGTGCTCTGCTGGTGGTGCCGTTGCTGAAACAGGCCTGTGCCGGGCACGCGCATCTAGTGGCGCAAATTCCGCCCGAGATGCTGGTCACGGAGGAGGCCGACTGCGAACAGGGTGACTGTCCCTTTACCTATTAGTCTACCAGGCTAGTTTAGAGCGGATTTTTGCTTGAGTGCGCAGTCCGGTTGCGTCCATCCGACTTGACCTGGTAAAGCGCCTGGTCAGCCAATTTGATTAACTCCCTTGGCGAGTGTTCTGGAGATGGGATCAGCGTGGACACACCGAGACTCAGCGTGACCTGTTCCGCGACCGGTGATGCAGCATGCGTAATGTTTTTCTCTATGGTTTTGGTGCGTATGGCTTCCGCGACTAAAGTGGCCCCTTCGATTGGGGTGTTGGGAAGTACGCAAACAAACTCTTCGCCTCCATAACGCGCCAGCAGGTCGGCAGGGCGCTTGATACATTGGCCGATTATTTCCGCAACCTGAATCAGGCATTCGTCACCCTGTTGATGGCCGTATTGGTCGTTGTAGAGTTTGAAGTGGTCGATGTCGATCATAATCAGCGATAGAGGTTCTTTACCGCGGCGTGCCTGTTGCCACTGTTTCTCCAGATATTCATCAAAACTGCGGCGGTTAGGAATGCCGAGCAGACCATCCAGTCGGGCGAGCTTGGCCAGCGTCGCTTCGGCGGCATCGCGGGCCTGTTGGGCCCGACGGGCGATAATAATCTGACCGTAAGCACTGACCAGAGGGTTGATATAGTCCAGTATCTGTTGATCGTAACCTGTTTTACGGTTGGCTAAACCAATCATGCCAACCATTTTTTCACCATAAAATACCGGAATGCCTAAAAAGTTGTTGATTGGTGGATGGCCTTTGGGCAGGCCTGTGCTGCGTCTGTCATTTTTAGGGTCATTGCTCATAACTACTTCGCGACCAGTGATGGCACGCCCAAACAGGTTATCCAGCTTATGAAATTCAAAGCCTTTTTCCTTAGCCGCTTCATAGAGCTCTCTAGTCTCTCTGTTCCATGCCAGCATGTCGATCGCATAAGCGG
>CAZNML010000108.1:0-7050 GCA_964574275.1 uncultured Thiosulfatimonas sp.
TTTCTTTCAAGACCATCCAGCATCACCTGCAGACCTAAAGAGGCCTCGCCGTCCTCTTCGATCACCTCATTTGCCAGCTCACTGTTAGCCTGGCCCTTAACGCTGCTATCTTGCGTGCTCACCAACAGGTGCCAGCGCTTACGCAATTTGGGCAGAGCCAACTTGGCTCTTAACCGCAGCTGCATCTCAACCTGACCCGAATCGTGAAACACAACCGGGGTCATAATATCCAAGCGGCTGCCCTCTGTCAGCTCAAAGGATTCTTCAGGATCAAAATAGTTATCAATGCCTTCACCGGTATCCTGAACATAGCCGCCTAACCAAACCTGAAACGATTCTAATTTCTCTAACGAGTTGGTCAGCCAGGAAGGGTTATCACCCTGAAAAGCATAGAGTTTCTTTTCGGTTGATAAAGGCGGGGAAGATGGAGTGGTATTAACGGCCACGGAGTTGGAATCAGGGTTAGGATTAGCGAACAGACTACCAGAGAAAAAAGCACTACTAAGCAGCAAGCCCGTTATAATACTGCGATTGACTCTATATAGCACTGGCTGCTCCCAAAAATATGACTGATGCCATTTCTCAAATTCAAGCGGTTTATGAACCACTTGAGGACAGAATACTACTCAATATTACCACGAATAATCTGCATGTCTATGCCGTTTGGATAACGCGACGCTATATAAAATTACTTATCCCTGCATTACAGGGAAAACACCCGCGAACCGGGGCACAATTGTTGTCTGATCAGCAGTGGGCTTTGATGCATATAGCGGAAACGGATGTGGATTTAAGATCACCGATTTTTGATGAACAGCCGATTCCTGAAGAGGCGGATTTTCCTCTGGGTGAGGAGCCGGTGTTATTGGCTAAAATTGGCTTTACCGACATGGATACAGATCAGCCGACTATTGAGCTGAACCCAGATAGCGGCAACGGCTTAGCTTTGCCGTACGATGCGTTTGTGATTAAGTTATTGCTCAAAGTGCTAAAACAGGCTCTACCACGAGCAAACTGGCAGCTGGAGGTTGAGCAAAGTTTAGGGCTGCCGGAAGAGCATCAACTGCATTAACAGGCCGGTTAAGGCGCTAGCGCCCTGTCCAGCGCAATGCCCAAGAGAATAATCACCCCTATCCAGTGGTTCTGCAAAAACACCTTGAATGCCAGGACCGAGTCTTTTTCAGAAAGACGCTTGAGGTCATAAGCAAACCAAAAAGCGACCACAGCAATACTGACATAAAATAGCCAGCCTAAATCAAACAGCAGGCCTGTCCATATCAACAGTGCCAGCATAATCAATTGAAACAGTGCCGTCCACGCAACCAGATGCTCAGCAAACAGAATGGCGGTGGATTTAATACCAACCTTCAAGTCATCTTCCATATCGCCAACCGCATAGGCGGTATCGTAGATCAGCGACCAGACCAGAGTGGCAATAAAGATCGGCCAGGCCTGCCACGGCACCTCATTCATTACGGCAGCAAAACTCATCGGAATTGCCCAGGCAAACGCCGCTCCCAGGAAGGCCTGTGGCCAATGGGTATGGCGCTTCATAAAGGGGTAGAGTGCCGCCAGTCCGACGGCAACAAAAGAGAGCCACACCGTCAGACTATTAAGTGTCAACACCAGTGCAAATGCCACTAAACATAAAACGGCAAAAAAGCTCAGCGCCTCCTTGCTGCTTAAGGCGCCAGTCGCCAGCGGTCGGTTACAGGTGCGCTGAACCTTGCCATCAAAGTTACGATCGGCAAAATCATTAATCACACAGCCAGCGGAACGCATTAGAATGGCACCCAAAACAAAGATGGTCAGTATCCACAGATCCGGCAGGCCATCCGATGCCAACCATAAAGCCCATAGAGTCGGCCACAACACCAAATAGATTCCAACAGGCCTGTCGATTCGGGTTAAGGAGATATATGCCTGTAATTTCGTCATAATAAAGTTTGAATTATCTGCTCAATTTCAGGCCAGGCATCAGGGGTCATTTCCAGTTGCGCCTCTGCTTGTCCTTGAACGTCTTTGAAATGCAGCTGAACGCTCTGTTGCTGTTTGTGCCACTGAATCATATAACCCCAACCCACCAAGTGCGCCTGTCCTGCGTCCTGCTTGCTGATTGTCCAGCCACTGTTTAGCATAGAGGCTTGAAACGCATCGGCAATATTAGGGTTGAGAGCATAAAACCGCATAAATGAGCAGGCCTGGTTATTTTTTAGCGGGTTTAACCCAGCCTTTTAGAGTCAGTTGTTTAGAACGACTCAGTGTCAGCTCGTTTTCCGGCACCTCTTTGGTAATGGTAGAACCGGCACCAATCGTCGCACCGGAATTAACCTTAACCGGTGCCACCAGTTGCGAATCAGAGCCGACAAACACCTCATCACCAATCTCGGTTAGGTGCTTATTAACGCCGTCATAGTTACAGGTGATGGTACCGGCACCAATATTACAGTTCTGCCCCATCACCGTATCGCCAACATAACTCAGGTGGTTCACCTTGGAACCCTGCCCGATCTTGGCTTTTTTGGTCTCAACAAAGTTACCGATTCTAGCTTCTGCCGCCAGTTCGGTTCCCGGGCGCAGACGCGCATAAGGTCCAACACTGCAGTGTTCGGCGATGGTCGCCTGCTCGATATGTGAGTAGGCCGCAATCACCACATTATCACCAATCACGGCATCTTTAATAATGCAATTGGCACCAATAGTCACATTGTTACCAATCGTGACCGTACCCTCAAAGATAGCATTAACATCAATAGTAACATCTTGCCCTATTGTTACCTGTCCACGAATGTCGACTCGGCTGGCGTCCATAACCGTTGCGCCCTCCACCATCAACTGCTCTACCTGCTGTTGCTGATAACGACGTTCAAGATCCTGCAGCTGCAGCTTGTTATTGACACCCAGCACCTCAATTTCAGATTGTGGCTTGGTGGTATGAACTTCAAAACCGGACTCGACACACATGGCGATAATATCCGTCAGATAATACTCACCCTGTGCATTGTCGGAAGACAGGTTGGCGAGCCAGCCTCGTAAGTGACTGCCTTTGACCGCCATAATGCCGGTATTGACCTCTTTAATCAGTTTCTGTTCAGGTGTCGCATCCTTCTCTTCAACAATGGCCTGAACCTGCAAGTGATTGTCACGCACAATACGTCCATAACCGGAAGAGTCTGCCAGCTCAATGGTTAGTAGTGCCAGCGGATGGTTATCATCGACCAAGGAGAGCAGATCTTCCAGAGTGGCAGTCGAGGTTAAAGGCACATCACCGTAAAGAATAAGCACGGTATCTTCATCACTATAGTGCTCATTAGCCTGCACTACAGCATGGCCGGTACCCAGCTGTTGCTCCTGCATAGCAAAACTCAGGTTTTGCCCGGTAACGCCGGACTTAACCGACTCCGCCCCATGGCCAATCACCGTGATAATATCAGTAGAATCCAAAGCTTCTGCTGTGTTAATAACATGTTGCAGCAGTGGTTTCTGTGCCAGCGGCTGTAATACTTTCGGCAGCTGTGAGCGCATACGAGTACCTTTACCGGCAGCAAGAATAACAACTTTTAACACCATGAGACTTTCCTAGACGATCTTTTAAAGCCTGATATTTTATCAGCTTGCCTGTCACAAATAACGACTTTCTCCTACTAAGACCTATCACAAATCAAGTCCGATCAACTCTCTTTTAAACCCACTGCAAAAACACTGGATTTATAGGATGGAACTCTTATACTCTCCAATATTGATAAATTCAGTTAATCTAGCTATCAATGTAACTATCAAATAACCTTAACTAGGAATTTTTATGGCAGAAAATAATAATAAAGAAAGCAACTCAGCAGGCCTGTCTCGCAGAGATTTCCTGCTTGGAAGCGCTGCATCCATGGCTTATTTTGCCGGTTTAGAACATGCAATTGCCTCTCAGGGCGGTGAACAGAAAGTCAGAATCGCAATTGCCGGCAGTGGTTCTGCTGGTATCAGTATTGCCAACCGTTTATCGGATGCGCTACCTAATGCTGAAATCATCATTATCGATAAAAAAGAGTTACACACATACTGGCCAGGCCTGACATTAGTGGCAACTGGCGTGTGGGATAAACAGAAAGTGATTCCGGGCCGTAATGATGAATTTTTACCTAAGGGTAATAACATCAAGCACATCAAAAAAATGATTTCTGCGTTTGAACCAGAGAAGAAACAGGTCATTACCGACGATGGCGAAGCGGTCGCCTATGATTATCTCGTGGTCACGCTTGGAATTGAATATAACTATGAAGCCATTGAAGGTATGGATGTTGAGCGTATTGGCCAGAATGGTCTGACCAGTGTCTATCACAGTCCAGATAAAGCTGAAGCAACCTGGAAAAGCATTGAGCAGTTTACCAAGACGGGCGGTAAGGGAATTTTTACTAAACCGAACACACCGATTCGTTGTGCCGGTGCCCCGATTAAGATGACCTTCTTGACGTTGGATCGCCTTAAACAGAACGGTGGTTTCACCAATGCGGATATAGACTTCCACTCAGCAACCGGTAAAGTGTTTGGCCTACAGTGGCACAACCAGTTCATTATGGACAGATGGGCTGAAGATGGGGTTGATGTACACACCAAAAGCATGCTAACCGCGGTTGATATTGATGCTAAAAAAGCGACTTTTACCAACAAGGAAGGCAGCTTTACCGAAGATTACGACTTGCTTCATATCGTACCACCTATGCGTGCGCCTAAAGTTTTACGTGATTCACACCTGGCCTGGCAAGAAGGACGTTATTCTAGCGGTGGCTGGCTTGAAGTTGATAAACTGACGCTACAACATCGCCGTTATCCTGAAGTATTTGGTTGTGGTGATAACAATGGTGCGCCACTGGGTAAAACCGCTGCCACTGTGAAGATGTCAGTGCCGATTGTGGTATCCAATTTGTTATCCGTCATTAATGGTCAGCAGCCAACTGCAAACTTCAACGGTTATACCTCATGTCCTCTGATCACTAAAGTAGGCTCTGCTATGCTGGTCGAGTTCGACTATGAGAAAGAGTTAATCCCAACCTTCCCGTTTATTAACCCTAAACAGGAGTCATGGTTTGGATGGTACATGAAAGAACAACTTCTAAAACCAACTTATCTGAAAATGCTTGAAGGCAAAGTCTAAGGAGTCAATGATATGAATTTAGCAATCCAAATTTTAATTGGTTTCCTCGAACAGAACAGTACGATTGTTTTAGCAGTCATCGCCGCATTTATTGTTTTATATGGAGCGATGCTATTCTATAAACCAAGTATGAATGCCAAGGCAGTCAAGCAGACCATTCTAGGCGGTGTCTTCGCATGGATTTTCTTTATGCTTAGCATTCCGAGCATGACCATGTCATCACTATCTCAATTAACCTATATGACTGATTGGATCATGCTGACCGTGATGTCTACCGGTTATGCAGGTCTGGTAGCCGTGCTACTTTATCCAGTGTTGTCTCTTAAACAACATTTTAATTCTTAACAGGCCTGTTAATTATCCTGCCTCATTCTGTAGGCAGGATAGCCTTTCACCTCACTTGCCATAGCATATCTCTATTAGCATCTTGTCGATAAACTGAGTCTGCTGTTTATTGAAATAATTCACCAGGTAGCAATTTACGTTAGTAATAACTAACTAGATTGAGTCGTTTTGAAAATAACCGATGGTTACCAGAAGAAGATAAAGAATAAGAGAAGAGTGATTAAAGATGTGGTGGGTAAAAATTAGGCAAAAAAAAAGCGCCCGTAGGCGCCTTTTTCACAAAGATTAACAATTAAGCCAACCCAGTTTTATGCAAACGGTCACGTAGTTTAGTGATCGCTTGAATTTGTCCAATAGCTTCTGCTAATTCAACTTGAGCACGAGCGATGTCGGTCTCAGACTTAGCATTTTCCATTGCTTCTTCAGCACGTTGCTTAGCTGCTACGGCTTCAGCTTCATCAAGGTCAGCAGCACGGATAGCTGTATCTGCAAGAACAGTTACAACAGATGGCTGAATTTCAAGAATTCCGCTGTTTACGTAGAAGTGTTGCTCGTCACCATCGGTAACGACACGTACTGATCCTGGCTTCAAAGAACTCAGGAACTGGGTATGGTGAGGCATAACACCAACCTCACCATCGGCAGCCTGTGCGTAAAGCATCTCTACTTTTCCAGAAAAGATTTCGCCTTCTGCACTTACAATATCAACTTGCATTGTGACTGCCATAACTAATTATCCTTGGTATTTTTTCGCTTTTTCTAGCACTTCGTCGATGTCACCAGCATACATAAATGCCTGCTCAGCTACATCATCCATTTCACCACTAGCGATCATTTTGAAACCACGGATAGTTTCTTTCAGAGGAACATAACGTCCATCTTCACCAGTGAATACTTTAGCTACGAAGTATGGCTGAGAGAAGAAACGCTGCATTTTACGTGCACGTGCTACAAGAGCGCGGTCTTCTTCTGAAAGCTCATCCATACCTAGGATTGCGATAATATCTTTCAACTCTTTATAACGCTGCAGAGTCTGCTGAACGTTACGAGCTACATCATAGTGCTCCTGACCAACTACTAGAGGGTCAAGCTGACGTGATGTTGAATCTAGCGGATCGATCGCTGGGTAGATACCTGTTTCAGCGATAGAACGGTTCAATACAACAGTCGCATCCAAGTGAGCGAATGTAGTAGCTGGAGCCGGGTCAGTCAAGTCATCCGCAGGTACGTATACCGCTTGGATAGATGTGATAGAACCAGTCTTAGTTGATGTGATACGTTCCTGAATCTGACCCATTTCATGAGCAAGAGTAGGCTGGTAACCTACCGCAGATGGTAAACGACCTAACAATGCAGATACCTCAGTACCAGCAAGTGTATAACGGTAGATGTTATCTACGAAGAACAGGATATCACGACCTTCATCACGGAAGTACTCAGCCATTGTTAGACCAGTCAAAGCAACACGTAGACGGTTACCTGGTGGCTCATTCATCTGACCGTAAACAAGCGCTACTTTATCAAGTACGCCAGACTCTTCCATTTCATAATAGAAATCG
>CAZNML010000109.1:0-615 GCA_964574275.1 uncultured Thiosulfatimonas sp.
GGAGTTGATTTGTTGTTCTATATTCTCTAGTTTCTCCATACTTGTAATCAATGTTTTCAAAAAAAGATTTCAGCTGACTCGCTTTGTCTAACAATTTAATCTTATTAACTATAGCATCAACCTCTCCTGAACTTGCTGCCAATGTATATTGATCATAGACAAACCTCTTTCTTTGATTAAAGAGGACATCATTCTCGTTGTAAAACTTTTCAACTTCCTTTTCATTAGGAATAGTTGAGCCTGATAGAACCTTATTTAAATACGCATCAACAATAATCTTATTTTTCGCAATATCAATAGCGCTTATAACTTCAGCCGAACGATCCACTTTCGCTTTCTGTGCCGCCTGCAATAACAACTTTTGTTCAACCAGACCTTTTAAAACTCTTTGTTTCATTTCTTCAATCTGATTTTCATCTTTGCTTTTTAATGGTATGCGCTTCAAATACTCATTAAATTCACTAACTGTAACTTCCTGCTCATTAACCTTGACAACCACTTGTGAAGAAATCTCGGTATTCTCTTCACATCCTGTCAACATGAACTGAATTACAATTATAGAAATCAAAAGAAAAGGCTTAAACAGCATATGCATTCTCCAGACATAAAGTTTTG
>CAZNML010000109.1:625-2193 GCA_964574275.1 uncultured Thiosulfatimonas sp.
CAAAAAAGGTGCAAAAATTTGCACCTTTAACATCAAGCTTCATTTAAACAAAACTTGATTAATTATGCAGCTTTACGACGACGATTAGCCATAAAACCTACCATACCTAAACCACCAAGCATTAAAGCCAATGCCGATGGTTCAGGAACCGCTGAAACTGGCCCTGCATTGAACTCATAAGTGTCACCTTCATACGTCCCATAACCATCTACCCTAATAGAGTACTCTGTGTAAGGAGACAAGTCACCAGGTAAGAAATCCGATGCAGCCAATTCAACTTCACTAGTTAAATCGGAGTACACTACTTCAAAAACCAAATCAAGAGCATTGTAACCATTATAAAAACCAATAGTATGAAACTCTACAGAAGCAGTGTCTTCAGCAAAGGCTGAAAAATGACCTTCTGGACTAGAACCAGTCTTAAAGTTAAAAATATCAAAGAAATCACCTACTGCAGCAGTTACATCAGCACTAACTGACCCACCACCATCAACTGGATATTCTTTGGTTCCTAAATCATATGTTGCGGCAGAAGCTGCACTTGCAAATGCTAGCATCGCTACAGACAAAAACATTGTCTTTAATAAATCCATATCAAATCCCCATTTTAAGAGTAAGTATAAAACAACCTAAGCGTTGCAACCCAGCCGTCTCAAGGAACATAAAACTTTGAGACCTGAAGCTTTCCGAGCTTGACTCACGTCAAGTTTGGCCTACCACTTAAAATTCACCTTCAATTCTACCGACTAGTAATTTTAATAACAAGGACTTTTTCTAAAAATACGTAAAACTCACATCTAATAGGCATTTTTATGCACAAAGCCTTTGAAAATAGTCAGGAATATAATCTTCAAATCCAGCATTAACGACCAGTTGCGTATATATTGCAGATCATAACGAATTCGCCCTTCCATCTTATCCAAAGTATCAGTTTCACCTCTATAACCGTTGATTTGCGCCAACCCGGTAATACCCGGTTTAATTTTATGACGCAGCATATAACCATGAATCTCTTTGCGGTACTCCTCATTATGTGCCACTGCATGCGGTCGCGGACCAACAATCGACATACTGCCACCCAGTACATTTAGAAATTGCGGCAACTCATCCAGCGACGTTCTGCGTAAAAACCCTCCAAAGGGTGTAATACGAATGTCATTTTTGGTAGCCTGCTGCACATTACCGCCATTATCCATCACCGTCATTGAACGAAACTTCCACACCGCAATCTCTCGGCCGTCACGTCCATAACGTTTTTGTTTGAATATCACCGGCCCAGGAGAGGTTAATTTAATACCCATTGCGATAAACAACATCGGCAAGGCAATGAGTAACAAAATTACAGCACTAACAATAATATCTTCTGCTCGCTTAATAAACGAACCTAAGCCAGCAAAAGGCGTATCATAGATACTGATTGCCGTAATCCCTTGATAGTCCAGCCAACGCGAGTTCATTAGATTAAAGGTAAACATATCTGGCACCAAATAAACCGAAACGGTACTATCTGCCAACTCGTCAACAATTCTTTTAATACGCTTTTCCGCCGCTAAAGACAGGGTAATATA
>CAZNML010000109.1:2293-6985 GCA_964574275.1 uncultured Thiosulfatimonas sp.
ACTCGTCAACAATTCTTTTAATACGCTTTTCCGCCGCTAAAGACAGGGTAATATAAACCACATCCACCAGACCTTTTCGACACAAATGTATCAAGCTATCAATATCCCCAGCAACCTTTAGAGTATCTCCGGATAGTCTTCTACCCGCTTCTTCTACCTTTCGGTCATCAAAATAACCTGTAAAAACAAAACCATTGAATTTGTCTTCAGTTAAGTTTTGCTGCATTTTATAACCTAATTCGGTCGCCCCGACAATCGCCACTCTTCGCGTGTTATGCCCCTTAGAGCGAAAATACCCCAAGCTCAGTCGAGCAACCATATGCCAAGCAACGATAAACAGTGGCGCCAATAGATACCAGGTCAAAACATAATACTGTTGATACCAAGCGGTTTTAAGCCATAGAATATCCAAAAAAACCACTAAAACAATCGCAAACCCCCAAGACAGTAAAACAGCACCCGCCTCCTTATACAGATAAACACCACGCCACGAGCGGTATACATCTTGAGATTCCGCCATAAAGTTATAAAAAATGACAAACAGCAAAGGCATCCACATGAGCTCCGGATTAATTTCTACTCCGTTCACCTTAGCTAATATCATAAAACTCAACAAAATTAGTACACTGTCAATAAGGCGAGCAAGTGCATTTAACGCTGAATCATGACTTCGGATTTTTCCTGGCATCTGATCTCTAGTCCACTTTATAAATTAGTTATTACTATTGATTAGTATAATTCCCAGCGGAAAAAAGTTTTATGCATTTTGTTTTTTTTCCAACCTAACCGTCATCAATATCAAACCAACAACAATCATCGGCAATGACAATACTTGTCCCATAGTTAACCAATCCCAGGCCAAATAACCGAGCTGCGGATCGGGCATGCGATAGAACTCCACCAGGAATCTAAACAGCCCATAACCTACTAAAAACAGACCGGCTATGGCACCGGGCTTGCGTGGTTTACTGGAGTATACAGCTAAAATAACAAATAGAACCAAGCCCTCTAGCAGAGCCTCTAAAAGCTGGGTTGGATATTTCTGCACTACAGCTTGTAAAGCAGGATCATACACAGACATCCCCAAAGATGAATCCGTGACCTTGCCCCACAATTCACCGTTTATAAAATTCCCAATGCGCCCGGTTAACAGCCCAATCGGTATCAGCGGCGCTACAAAATCGGCCACTTCAAACAGTGACTTTTTAGTTTTGCGGGCAAACAGCCACATAGCCAGTGTAACCCCGATTAAGCCACCGTGAAACGACATCCCCCCCTGCCACACTTCAAAGATAGCCAATGGTGTTGACAAATAGTAAGCCAGATCGTAAAAAACGATATAACCAATACGGCCACCCAGAATCACACCCATCGCGATATAAAACAGCAGGTCACTGACCATCTCAGCGTGCCAATCCTTACGGGAACGCGAACGCCAAATACCATACCCCCAACCTAACACAAAGGCGATAAGGTACATTAGCCCATACCAATGAATTTGAAAGAATCCTAAATCCAGCGCCACTGGATTAATATCGGGATATTGCCACATATGATTACCTACTTATATTTATGCAGAAATCATAACAGAAGGCCCTGTTACAGAACAGAAACAAAGCTCAAAGAATAGAAAATTGAAAGGATAAACCAGGCAGGCCTGCCTGGTTTTGGAAGTTAAATTTTAAATTGATGTACCAAGCGCTCAAGTTTATCCGCTAGCGACTGCATATTATGCCCGGCTGTTTCGGTATTAACTGCACCTTTTACCGCCTTCTCAGTCACTTCATGGATTTGACTGATATTCAGATTAATCTCTTGAGCCAATTCACTCTGCGAATGAGCGGCATTAAACATCTGCTCACTCATTTTATTAATATCATCCATCAAAATCATCACCGGACTCAAGGCACGTTCCGAAGAGTACACAGCATCACAACTGGCATCCGTTGCCTGCTGTGATTTCTCTACCATTTTCACAGTTGAACGCGTTGCCTGACGAATTTTGTCAATAATACCTTCAATCTGCAGAGTTGACTCCTGTGTACGCTGCGCTAAGCCACGCACCTCATCCGCCACCACAGCAAAGCCTCGACCATGCTCACCAGCACGAGCCGCTTCAATAGCCGCGTTCAAAGACAGCAAGTTAGTCTGCTCAGCAATCTCACGAATAACATTCACTCCCGTTCCGATCTCTTCACCATCTTCACGCAATTGCGAAACCGCTTGTGTCATCGCCTGCATACCATCAGATAGGTTTTTAATCTCGGATGCAGTTCCAGTCACCTTCTCACCGCCCTCTTTAACTCTAGAGGCCGCTTGCTGTGTCGCATTAGAGGTATTGTGCGAATGATCTTCAACACTTTTCGCTTTACTGGTCATCTCCACCATCGCTTCACTCAACTGCTGTGATGAAGACAGCTGCTGTTGCGTTCCTGCTTTGGTTTCATGCGTAATAGCCAGCAAGTCTTTAGATGAAACCTCTAAATCTTCAATGGTTCTTGCCACCTCTTTCAGCATAGTCTGAATGCGTTCAATAAACTGGTTAAAGTAACGCGCCAGATCCGCCAATTCGTCTTTACCGCTCTCCGGTAGTCGCTGAGTTAAGTCACCATCCTCTTCGGCAATGGCTTTCATGGCAGATGTTGCCGTCTGTACAGGCTCAACCACAGAGTTGGTAATTCTACGTGAAACCAGCATCCCCATAATCTGCCCGAAAATAGACACCGTCAATACAATAATAATATTATAGAGACTGGAATTTACCACCGACTGACCGACTGAAACCATATCCTCGGCAGCCGCATCAGAGATCGCCACTAACTCACCCTCTAGAGCCTCAAACAGTGGCATAATCTCTGTTTTCATCAACCAGGTATCAAGGCGCCACTGCTCACTTTGATGAATCCCTTTAAGCTGCATAAAGTGCTCGCGATAAGATTGATACAACTCCCAAACGCGCTCAACCCCCTCTTCCTCGACCATAGTCAATTCAACATCATCCTGATTCTTCAGGTTTTGAATCATTCGTTCAGCGACATCCAAATACTGTTCCGTCTGCTCAGCCATAGAGTCGGTTCTAAAAGCAACATACCCTCTTAAGCTCGACACCACACTCAGCCAGTTCTTTTGCAAAGCAATCAGCTGACCTAATACCACTTGACGCTCACTGGACAGATCCTCCAGCTCCGACTCAATCATCAACCCGGTTTCATGCGAGAACTGATTGGCAACACTCAGCATATGCTCATCGACATAACCAAAGGCTGGGAACTTTTGAGTACGATCTTTTTGCAGCTCAACCAGTTGATCGACTAAATTAGGCAGGTTCTGTAAATTGGTATTAATTGACTGATACTGCTGCCTGAGAGCCTGGTCGGCTTCCTCACCTTCCAGTTCAGACAGACTTTTCTGTACTGCGGCAAACACCTGATCATAGCTCTGCTGGTAACTGGCCAATGAACTCGCCTCATTGGTTGACATATACAGGCTCAGCGCGTTCATCGCCTTCTCCAGGGTCAGTGCGACCTGACTGGTACCCACTGCAATCGGCTGCTTCTCCAGCACCACTTCCGATACATTTTGCCGTACCACATAGAGGTTCACTGCAGCCTGCAGCGTAATAATGGCCAACACAATCCAAATTACACCAAAACCGAGGCGCATTTTCTGTTTAATCGTGAGTGTTTGAAGGTACTTTTGCATAACTACTTCGCTTTACAATTTTTTGACAATTAAATATCCTGCCAACGATTAAGCAATATAAATGCCATACAAACCATATAGATAATTAATTTTCTCAATCTCGCCCATTCTTCAAGCTACAAAGCCAATACTGCTTTTGGCTTTAACACTAGCGTACTGGGTAGTTACCACGAGCGATTAAGCCGCCATCAATCGTTAGAACAGAACCCGTCATCCACAGGGTGGCGTCAGACAAAAGGTAGGCGGTCGCTTCTCCCATCTCTTCTACGCTTCCGTAACGCCCTGCGGGCATTCTTTCACACCATTTCTGCTCCATCTCTGGCTGAGATAAGATAGCCTGCGTTCGCTCCACCGGCACCACCCCCGGTGCCAAACCATTGACGCGAATACCGTGCTGCCCCCACTCAACGGCCTGCACCTTGGTAATGGCGTCCAATCCGGCTTTAGATGCGGCATAAGCCGAGAACCACTCACAGGTTGCCTGTCCATGAATACTGGTGTTATTGACAATTGCACCCGGTTGCCGGGCGGCAATACAGGCTTTGGCAAACAATGTACTCAGCTGATAAGGCGCGTGCAGATTGACCGCCAGGGTTTCGGCAAATTTTTCCCCTAAAGGATCTTTAATGGAGGTGCTCTTAGTGACCATGCCTGCATTATTAACCAAAGCATCTAAGCCGCCATAAAATGACCAGGCCTGCTCAAAAAAATCATTCAAGGTGGCTAACTCTCTAAAATCACAGCGTAACACGGAGCAACTCACACCCATCTCGGCCAGGTCATTGACCGTCTGCTCGATGCCAGTTTGATTTCGATTGTAATGCAGTACCAGCTGACAGCCTTCGCGTGCCAACACCTTAGCCATGCCCGCACCAATGCCACTTGAAGCACCGGTAATCAATACCCTTTTGCCTTTTAAACCTTTCATACCACTCTTTTCCATGATCAGCGCTTCATCAAATCCATAATCAATGCAGCAATTTTTTCCGT
>CAZNML010000110.1:0-6871 GCA_964574275.1 uncultured Thiosulfatimonas sp.
GAGCAAATCAATCGCAACCGCCTCTTTTTCCAGCGCCACTAATAGCTTGACGTATTTTATCCATGCCAATAAATCCTCTGTATTCTGCGTCAGGTACAGATCAAGCACATTAAATGCGAGCTCGGTTTGCGCGTGCAGCTGCAGATAATCCGCGTAGTTAACCAGATACTTAATCGATAGAGCACTTAATTTTTCAAACGTCGTCACTACACCTTCATGGTCATTCAATTTTAAGAACAGCGCCAACAGTGCTTTTTGTGAACTTAACTGATATTTTGCTGGCACAGCTTGATAATAGTCAATGGCAGCCTGATACTGCTCCGACAACTCCTGCAACTTCCCCCTGACTAGATCAAGCAAACCCTCTATCAATACTTGCTCTTCGCCATCACGCTTCACCGCAGCCAGCTCGGACTGTAGCACCTCAAGCTCTTTGCGATTCTCTAATTCAAAGGCTTTAAGCACTCTGGATTCAAACAGTTCTAAAGACTCTTTAATCCCAGTCAGTTCAGCTTTATAAGCCACCTCTTCCTGCTCAAACTGCTCTAGAAAACCCGTTTCCAACTGATCATACAGTGCCTGTTGCTCAGGACTCATAACAGGCTGGTGAGTCTGCAACCAGATCCGATGTCGGCCGACACTGCCTGACTGATACCAGCTCTGCGCAAGTTTTTCCAATGACGTCTTTGGATTTAACTCCAAAAGCCGTGATTGAATAATCATGATGCTATTCTCTAACACGGGCAACAGCATATTCAGAGTGTTATGCATGGCGTTCGCATACAGATTCACCTCTTCCAGCGGCTCCATCTGATTGCTGTACTCATTAGTCTCCGTTAATAACACGCCAAACTCGGCCATGCCGGCTCTTAATACATACTGCACACCATCGGTTTTTAACGTTTTCTCAATTTTATTGCGGTTTTTTTGTGTTTGTGTGGTCAGTTCACTCTCTCTTTGCAACTGCTTGACTAGTTTCTTTGACAACTCCGCACTCTCTGCAACACGCTTGCGGAAAGATTGGACCTCTTTCAAAGTTTTACGCAAATAAGTCAACCGTGCTTCATTCGTCAGATGAAGCTTTTGGCTCATATGATCAATTCGTGTTCTCTTATCCAGCGCCCGCAACTCAATCGCACTTTTATCACAAAAATCCGTGCCAGCGACTTTGGCCGCATTGTTATTTAAATTGAAAACCTGACAAGCATAGCCCTGCTTCTTGAAGCTCGAAATCTGCTTGGCCATGGCATCCACACTCTGTTTAAACCGGATCTCAGTCTCTGCCTGCTCTCCGGCATAGGTCTCAACACTAAACAGTTCACCAAAGATGTTTTTACCCAGATCAGACTCCAGGCTACCTGCAACATGCGTCTTATCACCGGCAAAACAGAAGTCCACGCCCATTAGATAGATCTCACTGGCTCCCATTAATATTGAGGCCTGCAGTGCCACATGAGAGACGGTCGGACCCATTAACTCAAACTCCTGATCCGTATTATCATGCCAAGCACTGCTATAGCCGATATAAGCCATCTCCTGACTCCAGCCTGAGATCAGCTGTGGTGAAGAGGAGCACTCATACAACAAAATACATTTTGAATCGATCAACAGCGCCTCTCGACTGTTATCAAAACTGTACGGAGTCGGATCAATGGTTACAAAAATATCAGGCTTGATTCCATGTTGCGCAAGCACTTTCGCCATGCGAGCGATGGCCACAATAAAAAAATGCTGCTGGTTTGCAGCAATCCACGCCGCATGTTCATCAAAAGAGGGACCGGAGGCAATAATCAATACAGGCTGACCGTTTAAATCGCCCTTTAATCGGGAAATTGAATGGTTTTGCGCCCATACATTGTAGGTCGACATCATGGTAAAAACGGCATTGTCATTACGATTGGCAATATTTAAGGACACCTCTTTAACAAAATCCAATAGACGCTCATGCAAGGAGAGATAAGCGCTATTTTTTTTATCTGAGGCCGCAATGCTTTTTACCAACTGTACTTTCTGTTCAATAAAATGACTCTGATAGCGGGCTTTAACCAGATCTTCAACCTGCTCAAAAGTGGCAACAGTAATCCAGTTTGGCAGATTAGTCTGACTGCAGACACGGTTTACCTCAGCATAATCCACCACCACAAACTGGCGACCATTGCGCTGTGTGGAAAAGTGTCGAATCAGATAGGGAATCACCAGGCCTGAGTCTGAACCAGCAATAATATAAAGCTCATTCGATTCTGCCAGGACAGAGCCAAAAAACGCATCAAATACCGAGTCTGCTGAGCTGTCAGCAAACACATTCTGATTTATTTTTGGAAAGTAACACTCCCCAAACGCATTGGTTTCTTGCTGTTCGGTTAAGTTGGTTTCTAACATATCAGGTCCTATTTAACTGCGCTCTTTCCATATCGGGTTTTTAAGTTGCCACTTGCCGTAACGCTTCTCCCATAAGTGGTCGGAACGCCAAGAGTCAATAATTTCCCAAAACCGCTCCTCATCTAAATCACAATATTCCAGAAAGGTTTGAAAGTGTTGTGCAGGAAACTCGCCATCAAAACGCTTAATCAGGTTCACCCCCTCTTCCCGCGTAATATGACCGTCTCGAATTTCATGCGCCGTATCCGAGGTGGCGCGCCCTAAACCAAATTTAATATAGGCCAAATAGTAGTGAAAACCGTCAATTTTATCGTCAAACGAGGCGTATTTTGAGTAGGTTCCTTCATTGCGACCAATGCGAGGCTTAAAGCCGGTATTCTCTACAGCGTAATAGTAGATCTCCTGCGGCACCCATTTCTTGTAATAACCAAAAAAGTGAATATCCAGATTTAACTTCTCTAGCTCTTCCGCATCTGGGGGCATATAGGGTAGGAGATCCTGTTTATCAATGCCGTGTTCAAGCAGATCTTCCGGTGAGATGCCGGAAAAATAGTGTTCGGTATGATCCACCTTATAGTCCCGGTTTGGCTTAAAGGCGTTTTTCATATTGCCGCCATACTCCACCTCACCGTTTTCACCATACATAATCAGCGACACATTATGTTTCACCGCCATCTGCATTGGAAAATTAGTCTGCCCATAAATAAACGGTTGAAAAGGATCGCCCAAAATTTCAAAAAACAGCTTGGTTAATTTTCGATGCACCTGACCGTTCGGCGTGCCCAGTACATTGTCAAAACCACCCTGTTGGATATGCGCTTGAAAGTTCTCAAAACCTTCCTGCGTCCACAGGTGGGGAGACCAAGTTACGGTAAGCGGGTTCATGCCATACTTATACTTTAGCTGGTGCGCAACAAAGGCGCTGTCTTTACCACCACTGGAAGGCACGATGACATCATAGGAGCCATCAGACTTGCGATAACGATCACACAGTTCAATCAACTCACGCTCACGCTGCTCCCAGTCGATACCGTTCTTTTTGAGTTCGGCAAACTGGCACGCCGAACAGATCCCCTCTTCATTAAAGGTAATCCGAGGTCTCTGATTAGAGATGGTACATTTTTTACAGTAGACCACTTCATCCGGCAGGTTATATCTAGTTTGTGTCTCTTTCGATGCAATCATTCACATGCCTCATTAAATTTTGACGAAATTTTCCAGCACTTTAATGCCCGCCAGACGGCTCTTTTCAGGGTGAAATTGAACGCCATAGACCTGATTCTGTCTGACCGAAGAGACAATTTTTTGACCGTCATAGTGGCTAAAAGAGGTGACAAAACTGCCGCCACTCATCTCATAAGAGTGCATAAAGTAGAACGCTTCCTCTTCCACGCCCTGCATTAAACTGCAGTCCTGCACAATGTTCAGTTTCTTAAAACCCACATGTGGTAATACCGCCTCAGTTTTAATGCGCTTAACCTTTGCCTCAATCAACCCCAACCCTGTTGTTGGCTGCTGCTCTTCGCCCGCAGAGGCTAACAGCTGCATACCTAGACAGATTCCTAAAATCGGGCGATCAAATTGCTGAATTGCAGAGCTGAATGCCTGCTGTTCAAGCTCTTTCATTACTGAGGGAAAAGCGCCTACACCGGGCAGCAGCAACTTATCAACCTGTTCCAGTTGATCAGGCCTGCTGATAATCTGGGGTTGAGCGTGCGCTTTTTTGAGCGCTTTATTCAAACTGTGAATATTACCCGACAGGCCAACGTCTAAAATACCAACCTTACTGCTCATAAATTCACCTCAATCCCTGCAAGCGACAGCTCTCTCTTCACCGATTCAACCGTACACTGTTGATTATGCAACATGCTGGCAATGGCCACCCCACTCGGCTGAGTATACTTGACCAGCTCCTCAATATGCTGAACCGAACCCGCGCCGCTGCCGACCACAACCGGAATACTGGCCTGCTCAATCACCTGGCGAGCCAACTCTAAATCAAAGCCAGACTTAAAACCATCACGATCAACCGACTGCAAAAAGATCTCACCCGCGCCTCTTTTCTCAACTTCATCAACCCAGGACAACACATCCTTATGGCGATTGATCTTACCGCCATCAGTAAAGCAGACCCAGCCACTGTCCGTCTGTTTTGCCTCAATGGACACCACCACCGCCTGACTGCCGAACACAGCAGCGGCTTGATTGATTAAGTTGGGATTAGTGATGGCGTAAGAGTTCATAGAGACCTTGTCCGCACCAGAGTGAATCAGCTGGGAGAAGTCCTGAATGGTTTTAACGCCACCACCAACAGAGAAAGGGATAAACAGCGCTTCCGCCATTTTTTTGACTAACTCAAAGTCGATATCGGTTTGATAGAGTGAAGAGACCACATCGATATAGTAGAGTTCATCAATGCCATCAAGATAGTACTGGTTTGCAAATTTGACCGGGTCGCCGACAACCCGCAGCCCGTCAAAGAATACGGGCTTAACCACATTGGGGGATTTAATATCCAGTTTGGAAATAATACGAACGCTCAACGCCTAATCTCATTTTAAAAATAAACAATACTATGAGTATAAGCAAATTCGCCACCAACTTTTATTTTTTCACGAAATGAATCTCGTAATCCTCTTGAGCCTGCTCAAAGTCCGGCATCTGCCCAATATCCATCCAGTACTCGGTAATCGGGAAACCGCCCACTTTGCCCTGCTCGGACAACACCTCCTCTATCAGAGTCGGCATATCATAAAAAGCCTGCTCAGGCACCTTCTCCATCACCTCTGGCGACAGGCAGTAAATGCCTGCATTGACAAAATAGCGATAGACCGGCTTTTCGACCAGCTGAGTGACCTGAGTGCCTTCAACCTCAACCACCCCATAAGGCACCTGTTGCGCATACTCACGCACACAGGCCGTGGTGATATTGTTATGTTCGAGGTGAAAGTCAATCAGGGCGGTCAAATCCACTTTGGTCAGCAGATCGCCATTCATCACGATAAATGGCATGCTCGGTTTGTCGGGCAGCAAACTCAGTGCTCCCGCCGTACCCATGCGCTCATCCTCTTCCACATACTCAATGTGAATACCCCACTGACTGCCATCGCCAAAATAACTGCGAATCTGTTCACCCAGATAGTTAATACAGAAGTAGAAGTTAACAAAGCCCTGTTCGGCGATATGCGTCACAATGGTCTCTAGAATCGGCTTACCGCCCACTCTTAACATTGGCTTTGGAATGGTTTCTGTGAGCGGTCGCAACCGTGTACCCAAGCCACCCAGCATCAACACAATCGGGTTAAAACGCTTCTGGATCTCTTTTTTATCGTAATACAGACCGACAATATTCTGGTTCTGGTCAACAATCGGCAGGTGGCGAATGGAGCGCTCCAGCATGATGCGTTTCCAGGCTGTCTCACTCTGCTGTTTTAAGCCGACTAGCGGCTGCGTATTCATTGAGGCCGTCACCGGACCCTCTAAGCCCTCTCCACGAAGCAAGGCTCGACGCACATCACCGTCCGTCAGGGTGCCCAACAGACGTGAATCTTCTCCCACTACCAGCACAATCTGCAGTGCTTCTCGATCTAATACCGTCAACGCCTCTTTAATCGAAGCCGTTTCATTCACTGAAATTCTGCGCCAGTCAAAAAGATCCATCTATTAACTCCTAAAGTTGGCTTGAAAAGTGGGCATGCTTTTTATTACAAATCATAAAAGCGCTTACCCGTGCTTTTTTCCAAAGGGAATGTGGCCAGTTTATCACTAATTAACTGCGCTGTTTTGCCACTGCCGTAAACACTCGATTTTTGCTGTGCCAGGCTTTGAAACTCCGCTGACAGGCTTTGCTTCAGTGCCGCCAGTATCGAGGCTTGATCCTCTTGACAATCAATCACCGATGGCGACCTTAAACGTCCCTGCTGACGTGTACCGATATTCACCGTTGGCGTCCCCATGGCCGGCGCTTCAATAATACCGCTGGAGGAGTTGCCAACCACAGCGTCCGCCAGCGCCATTAAACTCAAATAACGTTTTGACCCCAGCGAGGTAACAAACTTGGCCTGCTGTTTATCTTTGGCATTCACCTGATCCACCCACTCTTCCACCCATTGGTTAATCTGCTGACCCTGTTCATCGGCATTGGCACCAGTCCAAATAATGGTGCCCTGTTCTAACTGTTCACAGGCTGCAAACAACGCCTGTAAAGCCTGCAACCCTTTACCCTCTCCCCAGGTCACCGGATGATAGGTCACCAACAGAACAGGCCTGTTCAATTTAAGCTGTAAATCGTGTTCTAACTCTGTTTTAGTGAGCCGTTGCATCTGATGCATCAAGTCCAATCCGGGTGCACCGACATTGAACACATGGTCCGGCTGCTCCCCCATCTGAATCACCCGTTTTCGATAGGGCTCCGCTGCGGTGAAGTGCAAGTTTGCCATTTTGGTAATCGCGTGGCGAATCGCTTCATCCACCGCACCTTCCGTGACCTCCC
>CAZNML010000111.1:0-6682 GCA_964574275.1 uncultured Thiosulfatimonas sp.
CCGTCCTCGGTATAATCAACTAAAGACTTATTCAGCGCCTGCCCTAAACGAATAAAGAATTGATCATTGGCAATACTGCGCGCCGCACCTTCGGTTTTACCCTGTTCTGGAAAGACAAAAATTAGATCGATATCCGAGGAGAAGTTCAACTCCTGACCGCCCAACTTACCCATGCCAAGCACAATCATTTTCTGAGCCTGACCCGACTCGGCTCCGATCGGTGTGCCGTAGCGCTGACAGAACTGCTCATAGTGCCAGTCAAGTGCACCACTTACCAAGGCATCGGCCAGATCAGACACCTCTCGCATTACCTCCTCCAACTCAGACAGGCCTGCCAGATCGCGAATGGCGATGCGCGCCATCTGCTTATTACGCTGCTGACGCAGAGTACGATTTAACTCGTCCAGATCAGCGGCGGAAGACACCAAATCGTACACTGTCTGATAGAGCTCCCCCTCAGCCAGTGCCGCTTTCCAGTTCGCCTCATCCATTACCTCAGGATAACGGCGTGCCACACCCTCAACAAAACGACTCCACTGGGTGACATCCTGCAAACTGTATTCCATTTAGTGTTTCCTTGTTTTTTAAAAGTAATTTGATTAAATTTACCAGAATTAAGCCTGTTGTAGTGACCAAATCAAACCAAGAATTGATTAAGATTAATCAGAAAAATCAAATCCAACAGGCCTGACGGTTTGTTTACCTGCAAAAGCTCCCACAAGCGTTATAAACAGTAGATAAAAAGCCGGGTCTGCCGACGATCCGACAACTCCCAAACTTCACTCGGCTCCACCCCGGGAACCGCAAAGCTATTACTGACAAAAATAGAACCCGGCTGCATCTCTGCCTGCACCTTTTCCCATAAACGCGGCATCGGCTCGGTCGACAAAAACGCATACACCAGTGAGAACTCCTGCAAAGGGGTCTCCCACAAATCCTGGGCAAACACCTCACCGCCCTTTATTTTGGTCAAGAGTTTTGCCATCAAATAGGGCAGTGGCGCCGTCTCCACGCCTTGAGAGCGATTGACCTCTGGCTGCTGCGCCATAAACACCACATTACCGCCCAAACCACAGCCCAGATCCATAAAGCTGATCTGCTCAGCGGCATCATCACCCTGCTTGGCCTGCAGCTGCTGAATCAATGCCTTAAAGGCCTGCCGAGTGGTACGGTTAGTCAGATAGAGCGGTACCCGCTCTGTTCCGGCATTGGCAAACAGCAGCCACAACACAACAAAGGCCGCCAAACCAAACCAGGGGCTCAGCTCCAAGGTAAACGCGGCAAACAGGGCCCACGGCAACAGGAACTGAATCCAGCGCCACCAGACCGGCAATTTAAACATCACCGTCAGCAAACTGGCTAACAGCGCCTGCGCCAGTACCAGCGCCCAGAACGGATAAGGCGGACTCACCATATAATGCAACAGATAAACCCCCGCCGCCAGGATGACTAAAGCAAACACTTGAATGGCCAAAGCCACCAGCACCTTTGACATATATTTTCCCTTATCAAACAGGTGCACCACTATGAACAAATGTCGCACCAAAAAATACTACAGATGGTTTTTAAAACTCATAAAAAAACACAAAAAACGACCTAACACCATGTAATAAAAGGATTAATATTAAACATGGCACGCCACTTGTTTTAAAAGCACTGAAGTTTTTATATTAAATAAATCAGAGAGGTTAGTATGAAACTGGTTGTTGCAATTATCAAACCTTTTAAGCTTGATGACGTTCGTGAAGCACTACATGACGTAGACGTTCACGGAATGACGGTCACCGAGTCTAAAGGTTTTGGCCGTCAAAAAGGCCATACAGAAATCTATCGTGGCGCGGAATACGCGATTGAGTTCTTACCTAAAATCCGCCTGGAGATTGCGGTCTCCGATGACAAGGTAGAGAGCGTGGTTGAAGCCATTGGCTCCGCTGCCCGCACTGGAAAAATTGGTGACGGAAAGATCTTTGTCATGCCTGTAGAAGATGCGATTCGCATTAGAACAGAAGAAACTGGCGACGTAGCGCTGTAAGTAAAAAAGGGAAATGATTATGGAACAAATTACTCAAGTCAGTTACGCCCTGGACACATTCTATTTCTTGATGTCTGGTGCGTTAGTAATGTGGATGGCCGCTGGTTTTACCATGCTTGAAGCGGGTTTGGTGCGCTCTAAGAACACCACTGAAATTTTAGCTAAGAACGTCGGGCTATTTGCCATCGCCTGTATTATGTACATGCTGGTTGGTTACAACGTAATGTACGGTGACGCGGTTAACGCTTACATCCCTGGTATCAGCTTCCTGATCGGTGGTGATAACGCAGTTGCGGATGTAATGGCAAGTGGCGGAGAGATCTACTACTCATCTATGTCTGACTTCTTCTTCCAGGTTGTATTCGTAGCAACAGCCATGTCTGTGGTATCGGGTGCGGTTGCTGAACGTATGAAGCTGATGTCTTTCTTCGTATTCGCAATCATCCTAACTGGTTTCATCTACCCTGTTCAAGGTATGTGGACTTGGGGTGGTGGTTTCCTCAGCGAGATCGGATTCAGCGACTTTGCTGGTTCCGGTATTGTTCACATGACTGGTGCAGCTGCGGCTCTAGCGGGTGTTCTTGTACTAGGTGCTCGTAAAGGTAAATACGGTCCAAACGGTGAAGTGCGTGCGATTACTGGTGCGAACATGCCTTTAGCGGCTCTAGGTACTTTCATCCTATGGTTAGGTTGGTTTGGTTTCAACGGTGGTTCACAGCTACAACTATCTACCATTGAAAATGCAAACGCGGTAGCAATGATCTTTGTAAACACAAACATGGCTGCGGCTGGTGGTGTGATCGGCGCGATGATCATCTCTAAAGTCCTATTCGGTAAAGTTGATCTGACAATGATCTTGAACGGTGCTCTAGCTGGTCTAGTTGCAATCACTGCTGACCCTCTATCTCCTAGCCCTCTAGCTGCAACGCTAATCGGTCTTGTGGGTGGTATGATCGTAGTATTCGCTATCCTGTTCATGGATAACAAACTGAAAATTGATGATCCTGTAGGTGCGATCTCTGTACACGGTATCGTAGGTATCTGGGGTCTAATCGCGGTTACATTCAACAATGCAGACGCAACCATTGGTGCTCAGTTGATCGGTATCGTAGCGATCTTTGCATGGGTATTCATCGCTAGCTTGATTGTGTGGAGCATCATCAAAGCAGTAATGGGTGTACGTGTAACAGAAGAAGAAGAGTATGAAGGGGTTGACCAGTCTGAATGTGGAATGGAAGCTTACCCTGAGTTTACTAACAAATAAACTTAATCCTTGATAGTCTAAAAATTACTCCTCGGTAATTTATTAGCCCCGCCTAGCGGGGCTTTTTTTGTTCTGAATCAATAAATTTCCTACGACCCTCCCCACATTCACGCTAAAATTAATTCCATCGCAAATAAAATTTAATTTACGCTCACTATAGGGATGTCCAATATGAAAAGCGTTACTCTCTCAATTCTATTAAGCAGTCTGCTAATCCTGCCTTTTAGTACTAGCTTCGCCGCAGACGATGAAGGCGCTAGCTACTCACCCAAATACAAACAGTTTGAGCCACCTGCTGAGAAAATACCCAAATACTTCTCCATGGATAAAAATGTGGTCAATCTGCGCAATACCAATAAAGCCAAATTCCTGGCGGTTGACTTTAAATTTATGTCCTACTACCCGCAGCTGGTAGAGGTGGAGATGGAGCACCTGCGCCCGATTCTTAAAAATGACATTGACCGTCTGTTGCGCAACCAGTCGTATGAAAAACTGAGCACACCGGACGGCCCGGATGAGCTGCGCGCTGAGATCTTAAAAGTAGCACGCGACATCCTTGAGCAGCACAAACTCTATCCAGACCTGCTGGAAGATGTCTATCTGGATCGTTTCGTTATCCAATAACCACAAGTCCAAACCAACTCAATAAAAAAGCCCGCAATTGCGGGCTTTTTTTATTACTGACAATTCAATTTACAGGTTGCGAATCTTATACAGCAAACCCAGCCAACGCGACTTCCAACTCGGCTTCACCTCTATCGGGTGGTTATACTTCACCACCACCGAGGTCTCATTCGGATTATACAGAGGGTGACTCTGCCAATGCATCAGGTCCTCATAGTCAAAGCCAGAGTCTAAAGCGATCAACTGCCAGGGCAACAACTCGCCCTCTGTAGCCACCGGCCCCTGAGCGGTAAATTCAAGCTCAATCTTCTCCTCCAGCAGCACCGTTTTAAATTTACCGGACTCCATCCAGATTCGCACCATCTCCCCCTCTTTTAACAGGGTGCCATAAGGCAAAAACTGATAAACCGCATTTAAATTAGTGACCGGGTTATCTAAAATCGGCGCCCCCTCCGGGAACTTAAATTTACAATAACCACCTGAACAACAAGACATTTTTCACTTTCCTTCATCAACAAAAGAGCGTAAACTCAAAACTAAGATATCACACTATTTTAGAAGCGGGGATGACATTATGGCAATTGAATCTTACAACCCGATCACATCCAACCCATACACCCAGAGTGTGGAACAGGTAAACCGCAGCATGGCATCCGGCTCCCAGATCAATCGATCCGCGGACAACCCGGCGGGTCAGGCCATTGTTGAAGCACTGACCACCCAGATCAACACTCAGGATGTCGCCGTACGCAATGCCAATGACGGTATCGGCCTTTTACAAACCGCCTCGGCCGGTGCGCAAAACATCAGTGACAACCTGCTGCGTCTCAACGAGCTGGCCATTCAGGCGCAAAACGGCACTCTGAATGCACAGCAGCGCAATATCCTCAACACAGAGTTCCAGCAGAACCTGGAAAGCATCAATGGTGTGGCAAACAACACCAGTTTTAACGGCTTGAACCTACTCAATGCCGACAATAGCAGCGTAGATATCGCCCTGGGAGACAGCGGCAGTGACAGCAACAATACGCTCAACCTGGCCGATCTGACCACCGATGCTTTAGGCCTGAGCGGCTTGGACATCAGCGACCCCAATAACGCAGCCATTGCCCTGCAGGGCATTCAGTTAGCCAGTGAACAGCTGCTTGATTCACAAAGCCAGTTCGGCGCTCAACAGAACGGTTTAAGCGCCAGCATTGAAAATATTAACAACCAAAACCTGAATACCTTAAGTGCCCGCAGCCAGCTGAGTGATACCGACTTTGCCCGCGCCGTCACCGAACAGGCACGACAGACCATTCTGAATGAGAGTTCAGTCGCTATGCAGGCACAAAGCAACCAGTCTCGCGGCAGTGTTCTGCAACTGCTGGGCAGCTAGCAGTTAGCCTAAACCTGCGTTTCAAACTTAAAACCGACCAGGCCTGGTCGGTTTTTTTATTGTTTTCAAAAAAAGCCTTTCAAGTTACCAACAAGCCGTCTGCTCTTTGCTATAATTTTGAGCTTATAACTAGTTAAAAATTAAGAGATCCGATGGAAAAGCATTTCGACCCTAATACAATTGAAACAAAGTGGTATCAAACTTGGGAAAACAAAGGTTATTTTAAGCCTAAATACGACGACTCTGATCCGTATACGATCATGATTCCGCCGCCAAATGTAACCGGTAGTTTACATATGGGGCACGCCTTCCAAGACACCATTATGGATACCCTGATCCGTTATCACCGTATGCAAGGGAACGATACGCTTTGGCAGCCGGGTACCGATCACGCGGGTATTGCCACACAGATGGTAGTTGAACGCCAACTTGCGGCAAAAGGCCTGAGCCGTCACGACGTCGGCCGAGAAGAGTTCATCAACAAGATCTGGGAGTGGAAAGAGGAGTCCGGCGGCACCATCACCAAACAGCTGCGTCGCTTAGGTGCTTCTCCAGACTGGTCTCGCGAACGCTTCACCATGGATGACGGCCTATCGAATGCCGTTAAAGAGGTCTTTGTACAACTGTATGAAGAGGGACTCATCTACCGCGGTAAACGTCTGGTTAACTGGGACCCGGTTCTGCACACCGCCGTTTCCGATCTTGAGGTTATCTCCGAAGAGGAACAGGGCAATCTATGGCACATGCGCTACCCATTAAGCGACGGTTCTGGTCACCTAGTGGTTGCCACTACCCGTCCGGAGACCATGCTGGGTGACCAGGCGGTTGCCGTGCACCCTGAAGACGAACGTTATAAACACCTGGTTGGCAAAACCATCACCCTGCCTCTGGTTGGGCGTGAAATCCCGATTATCGCCGACGACTATGTTGATCTGGAATTCGGAACCGGTTGTGTAAAGATCACCCCGGCGCACGACTTCAATGACTACGAGATGGGGAAACGTCACGACCTGCCGATGCTGAATATCTTTACCGTGGATGCCGCCATCAACGATGAAGCGCCTGAGAAGTATCAGGGGCTGGATCGTTTTGAAGCGCGCAAGCAGATCATTGCCGATCTGGAAGCCTTGGATCTAATGGAAGACATTAAGCCGCACACTCTAATGGTGCCACGCGGCGACCGTTCACACTCGGTGATTGAACCCTTCCTGACCGATCAGTGGTATGTGGCGGTTGAAAAACTGGCCAAGCCGGCAATTGATGCGGTTAAAAACGGCGACATCGAGTTTGTGCCTAAGAACTGGGAGAACACCTACTTTGAGTGGATGAACAATATCCAGGACTGGTGTATCTCACGTCAAATCTGGTGGGGACACCGCATCCC
>CAZNML010000112.1:0-6584 GCA_964574275.1 uncultured Thiosulfatimonas sp.
GTTGTGTATGGTATTTCGCTGATGCTGGTCGGTTTAAATCCGAAACGGTTATTAAAGGCTGGCTAAAAGTGAAAATGGAGCGGAGTGATGAAAATTCTGTGTGATGCTCTGCTGTGGGCAATAGCGATATTTCTGTTACTGCCTGTTGCGGTGCTGTTTTTTAACTCGTCCGATTTTTGGTTTTTGCTTTTGATTGCCGTGGTGTTGTGGGTTGCAGATCGAGTCTATCCGATGATTGATCGAAGCCAGAATAAGTAATAAAGCCCGTCGCTGTTTTCGTTTTTGAAAAGTTACCAGGCCTGCTGAGTTTTGATTGAGGTTTTTTCGTGCAAATCTAATAGATTAACAAAGCCTTAGACGTTTGAATAAGCTATAATTCATCGTTTGTTTCAGCTAAGATTTTGTTATTAAATGCACCTAATTCGCGGTTTACACAATTTAGAATCTGTTAAGGGCCCTCTGTCGCAAGGGTGCGTGTTAACCATTGGTAACTTCGACGGTTTGCATTTGGGGCATCAGCAGGTATTGCAGGCGGTGATTGCTGAAGCGAAAGGGCGCAATTTGCCAAGCATGGTAATGATGTTTGAGCCTTTGCCGATTGAGTTTTTTATCCCCGAACAAGCGCCGGTGCGTTTAATGAATCTGCGTGAAAAACTGCAGGCGTTTCAGGACACTGAGATCGATTATGTATTGATGGTGCGCTTCAATGCCAAGTTTGCCAGCTTAACCGCCGAGCAGTTTGTGCAGCAGATTTTGCTGGATGGTTTGAATATTAAGCATCTGGTGGTGGGTGATGACTTCCGCTTTGGCAAACAGCGTCAAGGTGATTTTAACTATCTGCATCAGCAGGGGCTGCAGCATGGTTTTACGGTGACCGATATGCCGACCTATGCGGTGCACAGTGAGGCGCACAACAGCCACCGAGTCAGCAGTACCCGAATCCGTGCGGCTTTAGCGCAGCCTGACTTGGCAGAGGCGCAAGACCTGCTTGGCAAGCCGTTTAAGTTTAATGGCCGGGTGATTCACGGTCAGAAGTTAGGCCGCACCATTGGCTTTCGTACGCTGAACCTGAACCCGAAGCGTTTGCAGATGCCGGTGCAGGGGGTGTATGCGGTAACGGTTGACGGCATTGCCGATCGACCTTGGCCGGGGGTGGCCAACTTAGGCTTGAGACCGACCGTAGATGGAGTAAGACCTTCCATTGAAGTGCATCTGTTCAATTGGGATCAAGACCTGTATGGACGCCATGTGGATGTGGCGTTAGAAAAATTTATCCGCGCAGAAATGAAATTTGACGGCATTGAGAGTCTGAAAAAACAGATCCAGCTTGATGCCGATGCAGCAAAACAGTTTTTTAATATTTAAGATTTAATTTTATTATTTCTACCTTCAAGTGAAGATACGAGCATGACAGACTATAAACCGACTTTAAACTTACCAGAAACCGACTTCCCGATGCGTGGCGGTTTACCAAACCGTGAACCAAAGCAGGTTGCCGCTTGGCAGGAGCAGGGACTTTACCAAACCGTGCGTGAGCACATGGCGGGTCGCCCTAAGTTTATTTTGCACGACGGTCCTCCGTATGCGAACGGCAATATTCACATTGGTCACGCGGTGAACAAAGTGTTGAAGGACATGATTGTGAAGTCAAAAGGTCTAAGCGGTTTTGATGCACCGTTTGTGCCGGGTTGGGATTGTCACGGTCTGCCGATTGAGCTGAATGTAGAGAAGAAAAAAGGCAAGGTTGGTCAGAAGATTGGCGCGACTGAGTTCCGTGAACAGTGTCGACTTTATGCTCAGAAACAGGTCGATGGTCAAATGGCCGACTTCCAGCGTCTGGGTGTGATGGCCGATTGGGACAACCCTTATCTAACCAAAGATTACAAGTTTGAAGCCAATGAGATTCGCGCTCTGAGTAAGATCATTGAAAACGGTCACCTGGTTAAAGGGACTAAGCCGGTTTACTGGTCAGTGGGTGGGCGTTCTGCGCTGGCGGAAGCGGAAGTAGAGTACGAAAACAAGCGTTCAAAATCGATTGATGTGCGTTTCAAAGTGGTGGATGAAGAGGCATTCTTTAAGCGTTGTCACCATGTAGAAGATCACACCGGCGCAGGCCCGCTATCGGTGGTGATCTGGACCACTACACCGTGGACTTTACCAGCTAACCAGGCAGTATCAATTAACCCTGAACTGGAGTACTCCGTTGTGCAGGTTGAGGGTGAAAACGGCCCTGAGCGTCTGTTTATCGCCGAAGCGATGATTAAAGACTCGATGGATAAGTGGGGCTTTGATACTTATAAAGTGATCGCTTACGGTCGCGGTGAACAGTTTGATCTGATCCGTCTGCAGCACCCATTCTATGAGCGTGTGGTGCCGTTGATTCTAGGGGATCACGTGACCACTGAAGCGGGTACCGGCTGTGTACACACTGCGCCGGGTCACGGGGTGGAAGATTTCCAGGTCGGTTTGAAATATGACCTGGAAGTCGATTGCCCAGTCGATGGCAACGGTAACTATGTGACGGGTACACCACTGTTTGAAGGTGAAAACGTCCTTAAGGTCGATGACCATGTGATTGAGGTGCTAAAAGAGCACCAATCTCTGGTGCACATTGAAGTGATTGAGCACAGCTATCCACACTGCTGGCGTACCAAAACCCCTCTGATTTTCCGTGCCACGCCACAGTGGTTTATCTCGATGACCGAGGGTGGTCTGCGCGATCAGGCGATGGCTGCGATTCCTAAAGTACAGTGGGTACCGGAGTGGGGGCAAAACCGTATTGAAGGCATGATTGACGGCCGTCCAGACTGGTGTATCTCTCGTCAGCGTTTCTGGGGTGTGCCAATCACCATCTTCGTGCATAAGGTCACGGGTGAGATGCACCCGCGTACCGTTGAGCTGATGGAAGAGGTCGCCAAGCTGGTAGAGGTTAACTCGATTGATGCTTGGTATGATCTTGATCCAGCTACGCTGTTGGGTGATGAAGCCGATGACTATGAACAGGTAACCGACATTCTGGATGTGTGGTTCGACTCCGGTATCTCTCACTTCACCGTATTGGACCAGCGTGAAGAGCTGCATGCGCCGGCTGACCTCTATCTGGAAGGGTCGGATCAGCACCGCGGTTGGTTCCAGTCGTCGATGCTGACTGCGTTGGCTACCTCGGGTGAAGCGCCTTATAAACAGGTGTTAACGCACGGCTTTACCGTTGATAAAGACGGTAAGAAGATGTCTAAATCAAAAGGTAATGTGGTAGCGCCGCAGGAGATTGCCAATAAGTACGGTGCGGATATTCTGCGTCTATGGATCTCGGCAGCGGACTACCGCTATGAGATGACGGTTTCGGATGAGATCATCAGTCGTACTGCCGATTCGTACCGTCGTATTCGTAATACCGCGCGATTCCTGCTGGCGAACCTGAATGGCTTTAACCCGGCAACGGATGCGGTGGCTTATGATGAGCTGCTGCCACTGGATAAGTGGGCGATTGGTCATGCGGCTAAGATTCAGCAAGAGGTGATTGCCGCCTATGATGAGTATAACTTCCACGCCATCTATCAGGCGGTAACCCACTTCTGCTCAATCGAGCTGGGCTCATTCTATCTGGATGTGATTAAAGATCGTCAGTACACCTGTAAAACAGAGGGGCTGGCACGCCGTTCGGCACAGACTGCGCTGTATCACATTGTTGAAGCTTTAACGCGTTGGATTGCGCCGATTTTGAGTTTTACCGCCGAGGAGATCTGGCAGCAGATTCCGGGTGAGCATGATAAGACCATCTTTATCTCTACCTGGTATGAGGGGCTAACCGCGCTGGATGAAAATGTCGACATGAACTCGGCTTACTGGGATCAGTTGATTGCGGTGCGTTCAGCGGTATCTAAACAGCTGGAACAGCTGCGTAACGACAAGGTGATTAAAGGTTCTCTGACCGCCGAAGTGACTCTGTACTGTGACGGCGAGCTATTCAATGCGATCAATGCCTTAGAAGACGAGCTGCGCTTTGTTCTGATTACCTCTGAAGCGAACTTGAAGCCACTGGCTGAGAAAACAGACGATGCGTTAGAGTCGGATGTAGAAGGGCTGTGGATTGCGGCAGGCGCCACTGATAAAGCTAAGTGTGCACGCTGCTGGCACCACCGTGAAGAGGTGGGGCAGATTGCCGAACATCCAGAGCTTTGTCAGCGTTGTGTTGACAATGTCGAGGGTGACGGAGAAGTGCGTCACTTCGCTTAAAACCTATTGCGAAGCTTGGATACTTCGTTAGAAAAACAGTCACTTACGAGTTGTACCCATAAGGGGTATAAATGCGCTCCTATTTTTCTGCCTTGTCTGCAAGCCTCTCGTTACGGTTTTAATGTGCAAATTTTGAAAAAAATTGAACACGAAGATTTGAAATTGAATTTTTTATTTCAAACTTCGTGTTTTTTTATCTGAACGAGTTAGGAACAGCAATGTCAGAAAACAGATCAAATTCAACCGCAGTGAAAACCCTGTGGATAACGTTGATAGTAATCGTCTTAGACCAAATAACAAAACTTTGGGCAGTGGATAGTTTGGTGCTGGGTCAGCCGGTGGCGGTGATGCCAAACCTGAACTGGACTTTGGCTTATAACTACGGTGCCGCCTTTAGCTTCTTGGCGGATATGGGGGGGTGGCAGCGCTGGTTCTTTACCGGCCTGGCTGCCGTGGTCACGGTGATTCTGGTATGGTGGCTAAAAAACCTGCCGAATCAGCTGAATATCGAAACCTGGGGAATTAATCTGGTTCTAGGTGGTGCCATCGGCAATGTAATTGACCGCGTTTTAGAGGGGCGTGTCACCGACTTTATTGATTTCTATATTGGTTCTTGGCACTACGCTACCTTTAATGTTGCCGATATTGCAATTTTTATTGGAGCAGGCCTGCTTATTTTGAGCGAGCTGATTCTAAAACCAAGAGCAGAGAAGAGAGCCAAGCAGGCTGAACAAGCCGAATAAGTTCGAAAAACACGCTTTTCCACTAACCGTTACGATCAGCGACTGAATTTAACTCTTAACAACGCTGTTGGTCTGAGCGATTTATAGTGCTGAAACGAAGACTCAAATAAATGAATATAAAGATTTTTTCAATTATTTTGCCCGGCATACTGGTGGCCGCGACCGGCGTTGGGGCCGGTGATCTGGCGACCGCCGGTTTTGCCGGCAGTCAGCTTGGGGTGGCCATTCTGTGGGCGGTAGTGCTTGGTGGGCTTTTCAAATTTGCCTTGACCGAAGGTATCGCGCGCTGGCAACTGGTCAACGGCGATAGCTTCATTGACGGTCTGGCAAAACGATTTGGTGCTCCCTTTATCTATATTTTTCTGGCCTATCTAATCCTGTGGTCGTTTTTTGTCGGTTCGGCTCTGATCAGCGCCAGCGGTGTGGCTTTGCACGCGGTGTTTCCGTTATTTGATGGTGATAGCGGTAAGATCATTTTCGGGATCGCCGCCAGCCTGTTGGGACTGTTTCTGGTGCGCGCCGGCAATTTTGCCCTGTTTGAAAAGGTGATGAGCTTCTCTATCGGTATGATGTTCCTGATCGTATTGACCACCGCCGTACTGCTCTGGCCTGGAAGCGAGGCGGTGTTCTCAGGACTGTTTATACCGAGTATTCCAAATATTGATGGCAATGGCCTGGCTTGGACTGTAGCCTTGATTGGCGGTGTTGGCGGCACCCTGACGATCTTCTCCTATGGCTACTGGATTCGTGAGAAACAGCGTCTAACCCGAGAAGATATCGTCACCTGTCGAATTGACCTTTTGGTCGGCTACAGCGCCACCGTGCTGTTTGGTATGGCGATGGTGATTATCGGCAGCACCGTATCTACGGAAGGCAAAGGCACCGGGCTGATTATTAATCTGGCGACCAGTCTGGAAGCGGCCATCGGCCCGACCGGCAAGTGGCTGTTTTTGGCAGGAGCTTTCTTTGCGATTTTCAGCAGTCTGCTCGGTGTGTGGCAGGCGGTGCCCTATATGTTCGCCGACATAGTGCGCCACCTGAAAACCAAGCCGGCACAGCAGGCGACAGAACAAGCCGCGGCACAGAGCCTGCCGAAGCTGAACCACACCCGGAGTTATCTCTGGTTCCAGATTGGTTTGGCTCTGATTCCGATCCTGAGTTTATGGGTCAGCTTTAAGGAGGTGCAGAAACTCTATGCGGTGATCGGCACCTTCTTTATGCCTTTCCTCGCTCTGGCGCTGTTGTATTTCAATAATCGAGCCGGCATGAAAGCGGACAAGAACGGTCTGCTGTTCAATGGCCTGTTGCTGGCGACGCTGCTGTTCTTCACCTATGTGGCCTGGCAGAAGTTTTTTGGCTAAAGCTTCGTCAACCTCTCGATCCGAACTCTCTTTTTTGCCGGCTGGCCAGTTGATATAGCTGGTGCTTGCAATCAGAGCTGAGGCTATACAACGGCTTAATCGTAGATTGGCGTTAACGGTATAGAGCTTAGCGCTAAGGTTGCTCTGACTCTAATCAAATAATGGGTGTCTTTGCTTTGGCTTTGAATGATTAACGCAGTGACTTTTCCCAGATAACATGTTCCTGGTTACGCTTTGCTGTTTC
>CAZNML010000113.1:0-6572 GCA_964574275.1 uncultured Thiosulfatimonas sp.
GACACTGAAGTTTGCCGCAAAAATCACCGCAATACTCTCTGCCGCTTTATCAATCAATACATCAAAATCGTCCACTACCGACTCCAGGCTACCAACAACCGACACACCTAACTTGCCTACACCGGCCAACTCGCCTGCGTCTGCGCCAATTAAAGAGCTATCTGGACGCTCAATGGCAGCCGACACCGTTAACCCATCCAACTGGTTAACCGCATCAATTAAATTTTTTCCCATACGCCCGGAAGCGCCGATAATTGCAACTCTCATAGTTTTGATCTCGTTTAATTCAGTGAATTTAAGCGTGCTTAATTCCAAGGCTCATCTTTGTTCTTTTTTGATTTCTTATCATCTTCATCACCGGTAAAGAAAGATTTTACCGAATCAAAAAATGAGTGCTCTTTAGGAGAGTGCTGCTTATGATGTTTGCCTTTTAGACTCTCATCAAACTCCTGCAACAGCTCTTTTTGTCGCGCGGTTAATTTAACCGGCGTTTCAATATTCACTTGAACCACCAGATCACCGGTATAAGAGGAACGTACCGACTTCACCCCTTTCCCAGCTAATTTAAAACGCTGTCCAGACTGAGTTCCCGCAGGAATCTTCAGACTGGCCTGTCCACCCAATGTAGGCACCTCGACCGAACCGCCCAGAGCGGCAGTGGCAAAACTCAGCGGTAACTCACAGTATAGCGTATTGCCATCACGCTCAAAGATCGCATGATCTTTAACACGAATACGCACGTAAAGATCACCGCGTGGCGCGCCCGGCTCACCCGCTTCACCTTCGCCCTGCAGACGAATGCGGTCGCCATTATCAACACCCGCTGGAATCTTAACCGACAATGTTTTATTACTGTGAGTATAGCCTTCACCATGACACTTCTTACAAGGGGTCTTGATAATCTTCCCAGTACCGTGACAGGTCGGACAAGCACGATTTACCGCAAAGAAACCTTGCTGCATACGTACCTGACCCGCACCATGACAGGTCGGACAGGTCTCTACTTCCGACCCCGGCTCAGCACCGGTACCATCACAGGCGTCACAAATATCTTTCGTTGGGATACGAATATCAACCGTGGTTCCAGCAACCGCATCTTCTAACGAGATTTCAAGCTCATACTGCAGATCATCGCCCGGCTGCGGCCCACGATGCCCACCAAAACCTCCACCAAACATCTCGCTGAAGATATCGCCGAACTGATCACCAAAGCCACCGCCGAAGCCGCCGCCATGACCACCGGCACCGCCTTCCAAACCGGCATGACCAAACTGATCATAAGTCGCACGTTTCTGCCCGTCAGACAAAACCTCATACGCCTCAGAGGCCTCTTTAAATTTATCTTCAGCTTCTTTGTTATCCGGATTTCTATCTGGGTGGAACTTCATCGCCAATTTACGGTAGGCTTTTTTAATTTCACCTTCAGAAGCGGTCTTAGCCACACCTAAGACTTCATAGTAATCTCTTTTGCTCATTGATATCTCGTATTTACGTTCTATGCGTGATTAATTTCTATTTAAAAGCAGTCAAATCGACCAGGCCTGTATAGCCACTTACGGCGTGAGACCAGACTTAAACACTTTTAAATAGAAACTAAATTAATGGGTATTAATTGCGTTTTAAAAATATAAAAACGGGCAACTATAAAAAGTCGCCCGAATTATACAGAGTTTTCAACGTTATCGTTAATAACCCTTCTACTTTAAAAAGTATTTCATTTTTTGAGATAGCTTGCTGGAACAAGGCGGTAGAGGTGAGCGTACACATTGTACGTGAGCCTCTGCCAACACAGTGCCAGCTCTGCTAGCTCGTAAAATGATTACTTTTTATCGTTCACTTCTTCAAACTCTGCGTCTACGATATCGTCATCCGCATCTTTAGTAGAACCTTGCTGTTGAGCTTGCTCACCACCGGCTTGCTGCTGAGCCTGCGCTTTTTGTGCAACCGACTGGCTGGCTTCCGCTAGCTTTTGAACTGACTCTTCAATCGCCGCTTTGTCATCACCTTTGATCGCTTCTTCAACCGCTTTAACCGCAGTTTCAATCGCTTCTTTCTCAGCTGCATCAACCGCATCACCTGCGTCTGCTACCATCTTGTTGGTTGCGTGAACCATTGCATCGGCCTGGTTACGTGCTTCAACCAACTCTTTTAGTTTTGCATCTTCTTCAGCGTGCGCTTCCGCATCTTTAACCATCGCTTCGATCTCTTCTTCAGATAGACCAGAAGAAGCCTGGATAGTAATGTGCTGCTCTTTACCAGAGTTCTTGTCTTTCGCAGAAACGTTCAGGATACCGTTGGCATCGATGTCGAAAGTTACTTCGATCTGCGGTGTACCACGTGGTGCTGCCGGGATCTCATCCAGGTTGAACTGACCTAGCGACTTGTTGCCTGAAGACATTTCACGCTCACCTTGCAGTACGTGAATGGTTACCGCTGACTGGTTATCTTCCGCTGTAGAGAACACCTGCGACTTACGTGTCGGGATTGTTGTGTTCTTCTCGATCAACTTGGTCATAACACCACCCATTGTCTCAATACCTAAAGACAGAGGAGTAACGTCAAGAAGAAGTACGTCGTTTACATCACCAGAAAGTACACCACCCTGGATCGCTGCACCCATCGCTACCGCTTCATCCGGGTTTACGTCTTTACGTGGCTCTTTACCGAAGAACTCTTTAACCGCCGCTTGAACCATTGGTACACGTGTTGATCCACCAACCAGGATTACATCGTCAATTTCAGACGCTGAAAGTCCGGCATCTTTAAGTGCTGTTTTACATGGCTCAATTGAACGCTTAACCAACGCTTCAATTAGAGATTCAAACTTAGCACGCGTGATTTTCATGTTTAAGTGCTTAGGACCTGTTGCATCCGCTGTTACGTAAGGCAGGTTGATGTCAGTCTGTTCACGAGAAGACAGTTCAACTTTCGCTTTCTCTGCCGCTTCACGTACACGCTGTAGCGCCAACTTGTCTAACTTAAGGTCAACGTTCTGATCCTTCATAAACTCTTCAGCGATGTAGTCAACGATTACGTTATCGAAATCTTCACCACCTAGGAAAGTATCACCATTAGTAGACAGTACTTCTACCTGCTTCTCACCATCAAGATCCGCCACTTCGATAATAGAGATATCGAATGTACCCCCACCTAAATCGTATACTGCGATTTTGCTGTCGTCTGTTACTTTATCCATACCGTAAGCCAGTGCCGCTGCAGTTGGCTCGTTAATGATACGCTTAACTTCTAGACCAGCAATTTTACCCGCATCTTTAGTCGCTTGACGCTGAGCATCGTTGAAATAAGCCGGAACAGTTACCACTGCTTCAGTCACTTCGTGACCTAAATAGTCTTCCGCTGTCTGCTTCATTTTCATCAATGTCTTAGCAGAAACTTCCTGTGGAGAAAGTTTTTTACCGTCCGCTTCAACCCAAGCATCACCGTTATCAGCCGCGATAATTTTATAAGGAACCATATCCTTATCTTTAGCCACAACCGCATCATCCGCACGACGACCGATTAGACGCTTGATTGCGAATAGCGTGTTCTCAGGGTTAGTCACCGCCTGACGTTTAGCTGAATCTCCTACTAAAACCTCACCGTCTTGTGTATAAGCGACGATAGATGGCGTAGTACGTGCACCTTCCGCGTTAGGGATAACTTTAAGGTCTTTACCTTCCATTACAGATACACAAGAGTTTGTTGTACCTAAATCAATACCGATAATTTTAGCCATTTGATTGTCTCCAAATTGCAAACTTAGATTTACCAGGCCTGGTGATTTAATTAACCAGAAACGTTTAAAATCGTAAGTTAATAATGCTTTAAATAATGTAATTAATTTTTAACGTTGACTTGTATATAGGGTTCGCTAAAACGCTTTCAAGTCTAAAATTCGATTTTTTTCGTATTTTTTCGTTTACCGTTTATTGGGCCACGATAACACGCGCCGCACGCACTAAACGCTCATTCAGGGTGTAACCTTTCTGGAATACGTCCATTACGGTATTTGACTCGTGATCCGGTGAAGGTACCATGGTCATCGCTTCGTGCAACTGAGGATCGAACTTCTCACCCATTGGGTTAACACGCTCTACTTCAAACTTCTGCAATACATCCAGGAACTGCTTGAAGGTCATATCCAAACCTTCTTTAATGCTCTCTGCCGAAGCCTCCTCTTTACCTGCAGCCTCGATGCCCATCTCCATTGAGTCAAGAACCGGAATCAGCTCATTGACAAACTTCTCTAACGCATATTTGTGTGCGCTCTCTACATCAATGCGAGTGCGACGACGCAGGTTTTCCATGTCCGCCTGTACACGCAAAGCCATGTCTTTATGCTTTTCCGCTTCAGCACGCGCTTCTTCTAACAGCGCGGCAATATCATCTTGCACCGCTTCCTGTGCGTCTTCTAAAGCGTCATCCGCCTCTTTAACCGCCTCTTCCGCTGTTTGGTTTTCAATCTTTACGTCAGTCTCTTCGTTCATTTTTTGTTCTTGTTCAGACATGGTTCTCTCCGGGTAAAATTTTTAATCGAGGAATTTATAAGGCATCGCCTTAGCTAATTCAAGGCAAAGCCAGAATTTTTTTCAGTAAATTTACAAAATAATGCCAAGCAGATTTTTAATGGATTTGGGCAGGTCTGCTATAATCCCCTCAGATTGCAAAACAGGATATAGAAAAATGGCCGCACCAGAGATTTTTAATTTTGAAATTTCAGACCAAAACTTTGACTCACTCGTTCTGATCAACTCACACAAACTGCCGGTTTTTGTGCTGTTCTTAAGCCCGTCATCGCCTACCTGTATTGCCATGGAAAACGCTCTGATCGCTTATGCTGAAGAGTTTGCCGGCCAGTTCATTCTGGCGCGCCTGGATATTGACATGTATACCGAAGTGCGTGATCGCCTGGGTGTACAGAACGTACCGATGCTGAAAATCTTCAAAGACGGTGAGATGGTGCATCAAGAGATGGGCAGCATCAGCGAAGAGGCGCTGGCTGATGTCTTCCGAAAGTTCGATATTTTCAACCCGGCTGAAGAGTTAAGAAAGCAAGCCGCGGAAAAACACCAGAACGGTGAAACGCCAGCAGCAATCCAACTGCTTACTCAGGCCATCCAGATGGCGCCGGGCAATGCCAAAGTGGCGATGGACATGTGCCAGATCTTTTTAGACATGGACATGCTGGCTGAAGGTGCGGAGCTGTATACCAAGTTCCCGAACAAAATCAAAGAGACCGATAAAGGTAAATACCTTATCGGCCAGATCACCTTTAAGAAGCTGGCTCTGGATACCGCCGGCAAAGCCGCTCTGGAATCAAAACTGCTCGAAAACCCGGATGATGAAGATGCGCAGTTCGATCTGGCTATCTGCCTGATTGCACAACAGGAGTTCAGTGAAGGCATGGTTCATCTACTCGGCCTATTAAAACGCAACCCGCAAGCCAAAGGCGGCGGTGCGCAGGAGTTAGCGGTCGCGCTGATCAATATGGTTGATTTGGATGATAAAGAGCTGGCTGGGGATTTGCGCCGCAAGCTTGCCAATACGGTTCAGATCTAATATCTGCGCAGAGCCAAACCGAAGTATTTACAAACCGCCGAAAGGCGGTTTTTTTATTGCATCAAAAAACGGGAACAACAACTCTTGAGGATGCAGGCCTGGCGAATCAGAGAAAAAAGGGAAGCCAGCAAATCTAGTTTTGTTTTAAATCCCGATAGAAATTCTCATGGCTGCCCAAAGCCAGCAACTCCAAAACTAGCCGCTCCTGCTCGTAAGCATAGCCAAGCAGAGTCAACTGCCCGAGCATCTTGAACTTGTAAACTCTCAAAAAGCGCAAGTCGCCCTTTTTCTGTTCGCCGGCCTCGGGGTTTTGCAATAGGTGACGAACCGCCTTTTTTACTTCGGACTGTTGGTTGGCGTGCAGTTTCTTGAAAGCCTTTTTAAAGCTAGGCGTCTGTAATAACTGCAACTCACTCATCTAAATCAAAAGGTTCCAGCTTACCTGCTTCACGCTCGGCCTGAGCCAATAACACCTGCTGCACAAAAGAAAAAGGCAGGTCTGGATTATCCTCCATCATTTCGCCGATCTTCGCCCAATACTCGATTTGCTTAGGCGCAGTGCGATGATGTGCCTTACCCCAAATATTGGCCTTTTCGACCAACTCCAGGTCTAAACGAACACTTGCCGTTGCCATAAGACTCTCCTTTAAATCTCAATAGCTTAAAGTGTAGCAAGTTGCATCAATAAATGCAATTTGCCTCAATCCATGATCGCTAGAATGGATAAAGGCATCGTCAAGCCAAATGAGCTTAGTTTAGGGAAAGCGGGATTAAGCAAACCTAGCAAGAGTTTATAAAGATCTGGTAGCTGTTGGAAAAGGTTTTCTGCGATTATCTTTTCAGCAGGGAACTGAGGATTCTGGCGGTCATGTCCACTCGTGGCACCACCTTCTCATAGTCCATACGACTTGGACCGACCACACCTAACACGCCAAGTACATCCCCTTCCACCTCGTAGGGCGTAGTGATAATACTGCAATCCTGATAGATGGCATTGCCGCACTCATGGCCCA
>CAZNML010000114.1:0-4375 GCA_964574275.1 uncultured Thiosulfatimonas sp.
ATTCGGAACTTTATCAAAATACTATGAGCTACTAAAAGGTACTCATCAAAATAACATTGCTACTAGACTTGGTGTAAGCAACTCAAGCATCCTAGTTCGCTGGCTTCAGAAAATAAATGTGCTTAGGAACAGGTGCGCCCACCACACTAGAGCTTGGAATCAAACAGAATCTAACCCTGTTGGAATACCAACAGGAGACCATCAAGATGCTATTTATTTTTCTAGATTTAACCTATCCCAAGAAAGCAGAAAAAAGATATTCAGTTTAATCGTTATCATTTGGTATTTATTACAACAAATAGGACCAAATTCTGACTGGATTCAGCATATTATTGACCTAATAGAAGATTTCCCTCAATTACCTCTTAATCATGAGTCCTCTATGGGCATACCAAATGGTGGCTTAAATATAGACGACTTCATTCCTTTAGAATAGAGTTCAAAGCCCTTTAGTGTGGATAACTTCAAGTTACAAACCCACCTATTGAGAAGCCTTTTTAATTTCAGTGCTTCGCCTTATTTCTCATAACAGGCTTCCCCTTACTTTATTGCTTGCCCAATAAAGTAAGCAAACAAAGGCACCCCACTCCATAAATTTGCAAGTTCTAAAACTTGTTCACTGAAACTCCAGAACTCGCAAAACAAGTTTTGCTCAAACAGCTGGAGTTTTTTACCGTTCACTGCGTTAAGAACTTTGCTCAATTTATTCCAAGGGGAATCTTGGCGTTTGTGGTTAGCTAATCAGAATATAAATAGAAGTTACCAGGCCTGGTGAAACGTATACTTTCAGCCCAAGAATATGTGTGAGAAAAAATACGGAATTAACGTAGAAACAACCTCCCTTCTGTAAGCAATCGTGATTTCACTTACCGTAGAGGGCGTTAAAAGATTTCATTGTCCGAGCGAAGCTTGCGTAGCGAGTTTTGAAATCTTAGCCAACGAGCTTAGTAAAATAGATTGTGTCTGCGGGGTGCCGTTTTTCTGGCTACTCAATCATAGAGTCGATCACCTCTTTAACCTCAGCGTCATCCCACTCTATGGCCGAATTGACCGAGTAACGGATTTTGCCGTGTTGATCGATCAGGAAGGAGCTTGGAAAGGAGAAGATTTCGTATTGGGCGGACACCTGACCATCCAGATCAATCAATACCGGAAAATCCACATCCACCTTTTTCAAAAAGGCTTCAACCAGTTCGGGAGTCTCCTTAAAGTTAACCGAGACAATCTCAAACTTGTTCGGGTCATAAGACTGGGCTAAACGGTTCATTGACGGAATCTCTTTTACACATGGCGGACACCAGCTTGCCCAGAAGTTGAGCAGCACCACTTTGCCCTGTTTGTCTGCGATCTCAATCGACTGCTTATGAATGTCAGTCAACTTGAAGTTCGGCGCGTCTCTGGCCTCAACCGGGATCACACCTCGCAGTCTTTTGGGCACCTTGATCTCTTCCAGCTCAGCGGCCGGTTTGAACTGAATACCTTGCGGCAGTTTAGCCGCAGTTAACCAGCCCTGTAGCTGTTCTGGCAAGGCTTCTGCAGCGGCGATCTCCTTGTCTGTCTGGGTGCGTTTTAAAAAGTACCAGTCACGCACTTCAGGAATGCGCACCAGCGTGACTCGACTGCCGTGGGTCTCCAGCGCTTCAATCATCTCTTTGACTTTCAGGGTATAACGCCCCTGCTGGGTCTGCACAATGGTGATCGGTAAACTGCTGGCGGAGACAGCGGGATAGAGGTAAGGCTTATCGCCGGCTTTTTCAGTGGCCTCATAAATATTTGGGAAGAAAGTCAGCGCCTGTTGCAGATAACCCACGCCATTTTCGGGTTGATAATTCAGCTGCCACAGACGTACGCCACGCATTAACACCAGACTCATGCGCCCAGTGCTGGCAACAACAAACGGCTGCTTTTGCTTATTGGCATAGTCAAACACGGCCGCGGCACCGTGACCCTGCAAACTGCGCACATTTGATTTGGTGCGTTCTAGAAAATAGGAGTCCAACAGATCGACCTGCCAGACATTAAATCCGGCATCATTCAGATAGGTCACCATCTGTTTAAATGGCGGAAAGCTGGCGTAGGCCTCGGTAAACCAGATAATAGTGGGTTTGCTGTCATCAGGCAGGGTCGATTGATAAACATTGATTTTGATTTCATCACCGTCCGCTGTGGTCGCCACCAGGTTTTTGGCCTGCGCCACCGGCAACATAATCAGAGAGGTGAAGACAAAGACCAATAGGGCAAAAAATTTCATAGACACTCAATAGCTAAAAGATTGTTTTGCACCATTTTAACGATAAGATGATCAACATGGGTTAATTCTTTGTCATTCACAAAAAGGCGACCCGCTTTAAATGCAGCCGCAGAAGATCTCGAATAATCGCGGATAATTGCACAGCAGCAGCCGGTGATTTACCCCAAATCTGAGTTATGACTCATAAGTTTTTAAGGGCAACACTCAACTAAACAAAACCCAACTAATTATTTTTACGTAAAAAACTCACTCCCCTTTGCAAGCCAATGCTTTTACAGCATTTATACAGCGGGCTTTTGTCATAAAGCATGCTTATCAACTATAAAAAAACCCTGCTTTGACTCGGTTTAATAAAATCGGTCTAATAGCCGTAGACATAAAAAAAACTTATAAGGGAACACTGATATGGAAATTGAAGTTTGGTCAGGATGGCTGGGCGGACTGGCCATTGGGCTATTCGTCGTACTTCACTTCTGGTTAATGGGAAAACCGGCGGGCTGCTCCACCGGATACGGCAATGTGTGCGGACTGCTTTGCAAAAAGATGAAGTACTACCAGGAGGGTGAGTACAGCAACCAGAACAATACCAAACTGTGGTTTCTAATCGGTATCCCATTAGGCGGACTGTTAAGCGCCTTAGGCTCACCGGAGAGCTGGCACCTGAGTTTTGATATGGGCATGTATGATGCGATCCTGCCGCAGTCGAATGCGGCCAAAGCGATGTGGCTGATTTTTGGCGGCATGCTGTTAGGTTTTGGCGCGCGACTGGCCGGAGCCTGCACCACCGGACACGCTCTGGTTGGCGGCGCGATGATGAATCCGCCGAGCCTGTTGGCCGCCGGCGTGTTTTTTATGAGCGCCATGCTTACTACTCAGATTCTTTTTAACTTTTAAATTCGTTTAGCTGTCTCAAGATGTATAAATTTCCAATATTTCAAAGCCTGAAACTGTTCCTGATCTCTTTTGGTTTTGTTTATCGCGCCAACTTTCTGGCACTGCTAATGGGGATCACCTTTGGTTTCTTAATGAGCCATGCCGGTGCCACCACCTATGACTATCACGCCAAGATGTTTCTATTGATTGATCTGCAGTTGATGAAAGTAATTGGCACCGCCGTCGTGGTCGCCATGATTGGTGTCTATTTGCTGAAAAAATACCAGATCCGCTCCATTACCACCGGTGCCGAGGTGGATTTTGTTAAAAAACCTTATCAGCAAGGGCTGATTACCGGCGCCTTTCTGTTTGGTATCGGCTGGGCGATGACTGCCTCCTGTCCGGGCACGGTGCCGGCGATGCTGGGAGAGGGTAAAATCGGTGCGCTGTTTGTTCTGATTGGTCTGCTGCTGGGCACCATGGCCTTTGGGGTATTGCAGTCCTATATCGCCCATCAGGGCAGCGTCAGCAACGCCTGTGTCTGGGACGATGAACACCGCTAACAGCGCACATAAAAGCCTCTAAAAAAACGAACAGGCCTGTTCAAATTCATCTGTTTTTTTATTAGCGCCATTTTCAAGCATGGCGCTTCATCCCTGCTTACTCGAAAAAAACGTGTTTTATCCCAATTTTCTTGTTAGAAATCATTATAATACCTTCTTTTTCAATTTCTTAGCGGCCGCCTTTGTTCATTAAGGCTTTGAAATGCCACTAAAATGACCGAGAGCAGTACGCCATGAAAACTGATCATATTCGCAATATCGCCATTATTGCCCACGTTGACCACGGTAAAACCACTTTGGTTGACCAACTATTACAGCAGTCTGGAACTTTTGATGATGTTCGTAAAGATCTTGGCGACCGTGTTATGGACTCTAACGACCTTGAGAAAGAGCGTGGAATCACCATCCTATCTAAAAACACCGCAGTAACCTGGACTGACTACCGCATTAATATCGTGGACACCCCGGGCCACGCCGACTTCGGTGGTGAGGTTGAGCGTATCCTGTCGATGGTTGACTCTGTTTTGCTACTGGTTGACTCGGTTGAAGGGCCAATGCCACAGACTCGTTTCGTAACTGAGAAAGCGCTACAGCAAGGCCTGAAGCCAATCGTTGTTATCAATAAGATCGACCGCCCGGGTGCGCGTCCTGACTGGGTACTGGATCAGACTTTCGACCTGTTCGACCG
>CAZNML010000114.1:4385-6519 GCA_964574275.1 uncultured Thiosulfatimonas sp.
CTGTCCGTTTACCCGAGTTGCCCACAGGAATCACGACCGATGAACAGATGGATTTTGAAGTACTTTACGCTTCTGGTCTAAACGGTTTTGCCGGTCACGATGAAGACATTCGTGAAGGTGACATGCAGCCAGTATTTGAAACCATCGTTGAAAAAGTACCTGCGCCAGATGTTGATCTAGATGGCCCATTCCAGCTGCAGTGTATCTCACTGGACTACGATACCTATAAAGGGGTAATCGGTACTGGACGTATCAAGCGTGGTACAGCTAAGGTGGGTATGGCATTGTCTGTGGTCGCTGCTGATGGCGAAATCCGTAAAGGTAAAATGGGTGAGATCTTTGGTTACCACGGGCTGGATCGTGTCAATGTTGATGAGGCGCGCGCCGGTGACATTATCGCCTTCTCTGGTCTTGACCCGCTGCATATCTCAGATACTTTATGTGACCCTGACCAGCCAGAGCACCTGCCTGCTCTAACAGTTGATGAACCAACTGTAAGCATGACTTTCCAGGTTAACGACTCGCCTTTTGTTGGACAGGACGGAAAACTGCTGACTTCTCGTCAAATCCGTGAGCGTCTGGATAAAGAGCTACTGACTAACGTGGCGCTACGTGTTGAAGACACCGAAGATGCGAACAAGTTCCGTGTATCAGGTCGTGGTGAACTTCACCTGTCGGTATTGATCGAAACCATGCGTCGTGAAGGTTTTGAGATGGGGATCTCGCGTCCAGAAGTTATCTTCCGTGAAATCGATGGTGAAGTCCAAGAACCTTACGAAAACCTAACCGTTGATGTACCTGAAGATGCTCAGGGTACCATTATGGAGAAACTGGGTGAGCGTAAAGCGGAGATGCAGGATATGGTTCCAGACGGTCACGGCCGTGTGCGTATCGACTTTATTATCCCATCGCGTGGTTTGATCGGTTTCCGTACCGAGTTCATGACTGCGACTCAGGGTAACGGTCTGATCTTCTCAAGCTTCTCGCACTACGGTCCTAAATTCGAAGGCACCTTAGGTGAGCGTAACAATGGTGTATTGATCTCAATCGGTCAAGGTAAAGCGCTAGCCTTTGCTCTATTTAACCTGCAGGATCGTGGACGTCTATATCTTGGCCACGGTGAAGAGGTTTATGAAGGGATGATTATTGGTCTGCACAGCCGTGCTAACGACCTGACCGTTAACCCTCTAAAAGGCAAGCAGTTAACTAATATGCGTGCTGCCGGTACTGATGAAGCCTTGACTTTAACACCACCAATTCGTTTCTCTCTTGAGCAAGCACTTGAATTCATCGATGATGATGAGCTGGTTGAAGTAACGCCTGAGAACATCCGTATCCGTAAAAAGCTACTGACAGAAAACGAACGTAAACGTGCGTCACGTGCTGCAAAATAATATCTGATTTCTAAGTCCTTCAAAGACTTAACAAATCGCATTTAAAGCCGGCTTTATGCCGGTTTTTTTATGCCCAAAGCCCACTGAATTGGGTACACTGTTTTTTATTATCAGATTTAAGCAAATACCGTTTTTTAGGAACAGAGCATGAGTTACCAAACATTACTCTATCCCGCTATCGAACCCTATGCCCAGCATAGCCTACAGGTAGATAATCAACACACTTTACACCTTGAAGAGAGTGGTAACCCAAACGGCACGCCGGTGCTGTTTATTCATGGAGGCCCGGGCGGTGGTTACAGTCCAACGCATCGCCAGTTCTTTGACCCAAACCGCTATCGAATTGTGCTGTTTGATCAGCGTGGCTGTGGCCGATCGCGACCGCACGCCAATCTGACCAATAACACCACCGCTCACCTGATTGAGGACATCGAGAAGATCCGCCGCCACCTTAAAATTGATAAGTGGGTGCTGTTTGGCGGTTCCTGGGGCTCAACCCTGAGCCTGCTGTATGCGCAAGCCTATCCGGAGCGCGTGTTAGGCATGATCTTGCGCGGTATTTTCCTATGCCGCCAGCAGGATATCGACTGGTTCTACCAGCAGGGCGCCAGCCGCTTCTACCCTGAGTATTGGGTCGACTTTGTCGCGCCGATTGAGGCGGACCAACGCCACGATATGGTATCCGCCTATTATGATGTGCTGACCAGTGAAGATGAAATTGCCCGCATGCGTGCGGCGGA
>CAZNML010000115.1:0-6499 GCA_964574275.1 uncultured Thiosulfatimonas sp.
TGATGCACTCTATTGCTCATATTGAGTTTAACGCCGTTAATCTGGCTCTGGATGCAATCTATCGGTTCCAGCAGATGCCGTATGAGTATTATCGCGACTGGTTAGGGGTCGCGGGTGAGGAGTCTTACCACTTTCAAATGGTGCGTGAACACCTGAATAGTCTGGGCTATGAATATGGCGATATGTCGGCGCATGATGGCTTGTGGATGACAACCTATGAGACGGATCATGATCCGTTGATCCGTATGGCTTTGGTGCCTCGTACCCTGGAGGCGCGAGGGCTGGATGTGACGCCGCCGATGATCAATAAGTTACGTGCCATTGGCGATAAACGCGGGGTGGAGATTTTAAAGATCCTGCTGCGTGATGAGATTGGGCATGTAGAGGTTGGTACGCGCTGGTTCCGTTACCTGTGTCAGCAGCGCGGTTTGAACCCTTTTAATGAGTTTCAGAGTATTATTCAAAACTACTTTCACGGTAATCTGCGAGGTCCGTTCAATTTTGATGCACGTAAGCAGGCTGGTTTTTCGGATGATGAGATTCAATGGCTCAAAACACTGTAGTCAGGCCTCTAGTTGCTGCTTCAGTTTGGTATGACCGGCCATAATGAAATGCCCGTTTTTTAGTTAAAAGTGAGTCTTGCAGATGCGTATTGGAATTGATTTAGGCGGCACAAAAATTGAGGTGATTGCTCTGGATTCAGCCGGGGTAACCCAGTATCAAACGCGTGTACCGACGCCGAAAGGTGACTATGCAGCCACCTTACAGGCAATGGTTGAACTGGTGGTACAGGTTGAGTCAGAGCTGGGGGTTAGCGCTTCAGTTGGTGTCGGCATTCCGGGTGCGGTGTCTCATAAAACCGGACGCGTTAAAAATGCCAATTCGACCTGGTTAATTGGTGAGGATTTGCAGGGAGATCTGCAATCTAGACTCAACAGGCCTGTTCAATTGGCGAATGATGCCAACTGTTTTGCGCTGTCTGAAGCTGTGGATGGCGCGGCTCAGGGCGCGGAGGTGGTATTTGGTGTGATTATCGGTACCGGTTGCGGTGGCGGTGTCGTGGTGAATGGGCAAATTCTGAATGGCGTTAACGCGATTGGCGGTGAGTGGGGGCACAACCCGCTGCCTTGGCATACGCCATCGGATGAGCTTTTGGATTGTTACTGCGGTCTACAAGGCTGTAATGAAACCTTTCTCTCCGGCAGCGGCTTACAGCGCCACTACCAGCAACGAACAGGCCTGGATAAAACGGCACAACAGATTGTCACATTAAGTGAGCAAGGCGATGTGGCTGCCAAACAGTTAATGGACGACTATATTGTCTGGTTGGCAAAAGGTTTGGCCAGTGTGATTAATGTGGTTGATCCGGACATTATTGTATTGGGTGGTGGTATGTCAAATATTGAGCGTTTGTATCGCGAGGTGCCTGAAATCTGGCATCACTGGGTGTTCAGTGATCAGGTGAATACCCGTTTGGTTGCCCCTAAATTTGGTGACTCCAGTGGTGTACGCGGTGCCGCATGGCTGTAGTCAGTTTGTGCTGTCAATCATAAACCAGAGCATTACGACCTCTGTTTTTGGCGCAGTAGAGCAGGCGATCTGCGGCTTCAATTAAGAACGCAGGCCGGTTGGTTGCGCTGGGTGTCAACTCGGCCAGTCCAATACTGGTAGAGAGGCAGTTACCACACTTGTCTTCATAGACGGGGATATTCAGCTGCTGCAGTGCGCGTCGAAAATGCTCGAGTAAGCCCTTAACTTCTTCTTTGTTTGAATCGCTGTAGACCACGACAAATTCATCTCCGCCATAACGGGCGCATAACTCGCTTGGTCTTTGGGTGATCTGTGTCAACAGTTGTGCGACCTGAATCAGCGCCAGGTCTCCGGCCTTGTGTCCAGCATTGTCATTGATGTATTTAAAGCAGTCCAGATCAATCAGCGCCAGGATAACCGGTTTTTTATCTCTTTGATTTTGTTTCCACAGCGTGGCCAGAAAATCATCAAAATGGCGACGATTGGCAATTTCGGTCAGATGATCGTATTTTGAAAGTTGCGCGGCTTGCTCTTCTGCCAGTTTTCGTCGTGTGATATTGGTGTGTGAGATGACAATATAGTCTTCACTATTATGCGTCATCGGTTTGGCACTCATCATAAACCAGCGCTGTTCGCTTGGGCTGTGGCACGGGTATTCAAAGTGAAATTCGGACTCTTTTTCCTGTATGAGTTTGCGAATACCGGCGGCCGCTTGGCTGGCAAACTTGTCTCCACTTTGGGCAGCATCATCACATACTTGAAGATAGTTCTGATCTGACCAGTCAGGCAAGGAGCCGTTACTGTTAGACTGGTTGAATTGATCCCAGGCTTTATTGGTGTAGTAGATGTGACCGTTTGAGCCAATTACCACGATATGATCGTGCATATTTTCCAAAACACTTTTTAAGAACGGGTCAAACTCTGTCATCGACTTTCCAGTGGGCATACCAAGTCTTAGCTATATTATGATAATTACAACTTATAATCGAATGATTGGCGAGTCAAGCCTTAACGAATCGTATGTTGTTCTATATCACTTTTTTGCTAACAGCGCGTCTATCTGGTTGGCGAAGTTTCGTATGTCTTTGTCACTAATGGCGGAGGGGCCACCAATATCGCTGCCGCTGGAGCGCATGGTTTCCATAAAGTCACGCATACTGAGTCGGGCTTTGATGTTGTTGGCGGTGAATAGCTCGCCGCGCGTGCCAAGCACGGTCGCGCCTTTTTCTATCGCGTCTGCTGCCAAAGGAATGTCGTTACTGATTAACAGGTCGCCGGCATCAATGCGTTCAACAATGATATTGTCTGCAACATCGAAGCCTTTATTAACTTGAACAAAGCGAATGAATTTGGAGGGCGGTACTCTTAAGGTGTGGTTTGCCACCAGCGTTGTTGGTGTTTGTGTGCGTTCTGCCGCTCGAAACAGAATCTCTTTGATTGTTACTGGACAGGCATCGGCGTCGACCCAAATATTCATAATGGTTTGCTCATTTAATCCACGAAATAGCGTGTTTTTTATAAAAGTTGGCTTGAAAATCATCAGGCCTGTTGGAATCTATTTTGATTTTTGCCAGTTTTTATAACCGCCAAACAGTACACGTACATTTTCATAACCCAGTACAGACAGGGCAAATTGAGCTTTGGAGGAGAGCAGTCCAGTATCGCAATAGAGAATAACTTTTTTGCTGTCTGAGATTTTAGATTTATGGGTCAGAATTTCACGCCACTCGATATGGATTGCGCCAGGGATATGAGATTTTTGATAGTGTTCAGCTTTACGTGTATCAATGTATTGCAGATCAGCGCTACTATAGTTGGCAAGCTGCTCAGCGGTGATCGCGCCACCGGAGAAATCGGCAAACTCAAGATACTCCTGCATAGCGACTTCAGCAGGGTTCTCTTCCGCCTGAGTCACTGAGGTGAAACTTAATAAGTAGATGCTCAGCAGAATGAGCAGATTTGTTTTTGACTTGTTCATGGCTGTATATCCGTCTATTGATAATAGTGCGGTTATTTTATCTGAACCAGCTCTGCCAATTATTAAAATTTTGACGGCATTGAGTAAAACTAAACAGGCCTGTTCATAGTAATTGGACAGTACTTACTGTAAGCTACGCTTAAATTTTAAATCATGGCAAATTCCAGAAGCGGTTTTTCAGCGTCATTAGCTGTTTAAGAGCGCTTCTATGGGTAATTCTTTGCCATAACATTATGCAAAGAGATTATTTATGAGTTTTGACTCCCTCGGTTTATCCCCTGAAATTTTAAAAGCGGTTACAGAAAAAGGTTATAGCAAGCCATCGCCCATTCAGGAGCAGGCGATTCCAGCCATTATAGATGGCAAAGATGTTATGGCTGCCGCACAGACCGGAACCGGTAAAACAGCCGGCTTTACTCTGCCTTTACTGCAGCGTTTATCCCAGGGCAAACCGGCCAAATCGAATCAGGCGCGTGCATTGATTTTAACGCCGACGCGTGAACTGGCTGCTCAGGTACAGGAGAGTGTGGAGACTTACAGTAAACATCTGTCTACCCGCTCTGTAGTGGTGTTTGGCGGGGTGAAAATCAATCCGCAGATGATGAAACTGCGTAAGGGCGCGGATATTCTGGTGGCAACGCCAGGACGTTTACTGGATCTCTACAGCCAGAACGCAGTACGTTTTGATCATTTAGAGGTGCTGGTGCTGGATGAAGCTGACCGTATGTTGGATATGGGTTTTATTCGCGACTTGAAAAAGATCATGGCGTTACTGCCTAAAAAGCGTCAAAACCTGCTGTTCTCGGCGACCTTTTCATCAGAGATTCGCCAGCTGGCTAAAGGCCTGGTTAATAACCCGGTTGAGATATCCGTCGCCCCCGCCAATACCACCGCCGAAAGGGTTGAGCAGTTGATCTATCCGGTGGATAAAAAGCAGAAGCCGGCGCTGCTAACCAAATTGATTGCGGATAATCGTTGGGATCAGGTGCTGGTGTTTACCAAAACCAAGCACGGTGCCAACCGCTTAACCAAGTATCTGGAGCAGTACGGCATTAAAGCCGCGGCGATTCACGGCAATAAAAGCCAGGGCGCCAGAACCCGTGCTTTGGCTGAGTTTAAAGCGGGTGAAGTACGTGCTTTAGTGGCCACCGATATTGCGGCGCGCGGTTTGGATATTGATCAACTGCCGCATGTGGTGAATTTTGAGCTGCCAAATGTGGCGGAAGATTATGTGCACCGCATTGGTCGTACCGGCCGTGCCGGTGCCAGCGGGGAGGCGATCTCTTTAGTCAGCTCGGATGAGTCAAAGTTGCTGTTTGCCATTGAATATCTAATCAGTAAGGTCATTCCAAGAGAGGTGATGGAGGGCTTTAAACCGGTTCACCCTCTGGCCGAATCACGTCTGGGTAAACCGAAAAAGCCGAAGAAACCTAAAAAACCGAAACAGCATACGGAACATAAAGACGGTCAACGCTCCGGCGAGGTTAAGCAGGGCCACCAGCATAACGCTGGCGCTAAACCAAACCCGAGAAACCGTCGCTCCCGACGCGGCGGCAGTGCTAATGGCAATAGAGTCAATCGCAGTCGCTCTGGCGGAAAACCAAGTGCATCATAAAAGCTCCATTTAAAACCTGCTTAGCACTAAGGTGTTAGATAGGGAAAGCCGGTCTGAACAGTTTGCTTCAGGCCGGCTTTTTTGCTTTGAAAGCAGTAACTAGTGGCGAGAACTTTGTTGGCTTAGTTTGATAATCACCGGTGATAGAACCAGTAGTGCAATCAGGTTGGGTATTGCCATCAGTGCGTTTAAGACATCGGCTAAAATCAACACCGTATTAAAGTAGTCGGAGAGGGCGGCACCGGCAAACACGGCAATGACCCAGAGTACACGGTAACCGCTAATGACCTTGATTCCCGCTACATACTCTGCACAACGTTCACCATAGTAACTCCAGCCAATCAGGGTGGTAAAAGCAAATACCGCCAGTCCAATTGCCACCACCATTGAACCAAAGTTTGTCCCTAAGCCGGTGCTAAAGGCTAAAGCCGTTAAAGGTGAGCCGGTTTCGCCACTTTGCCAGACACCGGTCACCATAATGACCAGTGCGGTTAAGGTACATAGAATAATGGTGTCGATAAAGGTCCCCAGCATGGCGATATGACCCTGTTTTACCGGGTCGGTCGTTTTGGCGGCTGCGTGCGCAATCGGTGCGGTGCCAAGTCCTGCTTCATTAGAGAAAACACCGCGTGCGACACCAAACTGAATGGCTAGGATAATGCTGGCACCGGCAAAGCCACCGGCGGCGGCACTGCCGGTAAAGGCGCTGTCGATGATGGTCAGCAGTGCGGTAGGCAGTTGATCGGCATAGCTGATTAAGATAAACAGAGCAAAGCCAATATACAGCAGCGCCATAATGGGAACCAGGGCGGTCGCGGTATGGGCAATTCGTTTAATACCACCAAACAGCACCAGGCCAACTAAGCCCATTAAGATGATTCCGGTTAGCTGGTTGTGTATACCAAATGCGCTCTCCATGGCACCTGCTACGGCATTGGCTTGGACCATATTGCCGATGCCAAAGGCGGCAATGGTACCAAATAGAGCGAATGCAAAGGCCAGAGGTTTCCATTTTTCGCCCATCCCGTTTTTTATGTAGTACATTGGACCGCCAACATGACGGCCGTCTTCATCAACTTCGCGGTATTTGACCGCCAATACCGCTTCGCCATATTTGGTTGCCATGCCGACCAAAGCAGTGATCCACATCCAGAAAATGGCGCCGGGACCTCCAATAAACAAAGCTGCGGCGACACCGGCAATATTTCCTGTGCCAACGGTGGCGGCCATGGCGGTCATTAAAGCGCTGAAGGGCGGGATGTCACCTTCCTCGTTTGATTTTCTGCTTTTCCATAAAAGGCTAAAAGCGTAGAGTAGATTTCTAAGTGGCAGGAAACGTAAACGTATAGTCAGATAGAGCCCAGTTCCTAATAGCA
>CAZNML010000116.1:0-6440 GCA_964574275.1 uncultured Thiosulfatimonas sp.
GGGTTTAGCTTTCTATTTAAGTTGAGTAGATTTTAGAGTCTGATGAGAATAATTGATACTGTACCAAAGTACACTTTTGCACCGATTCAATCATCAACAGTGAATTGAATTGGCGAACATAATAGGCGGAAGCCTAAAAATGGCAGAACCACGGATTAGAAAGCTAAATTTTAATTTAAGAAAAAGCTTGGCTACGTTTTAGTGAAAAATTCAGCGCTTTGCTTAAGATCAAGGCATTTTTTAATGAAGTGTACTAGAAGTACACGAATTAACAAATAACGCGGAGATTAAGCAAATAAGCCAATTTTTTATTCGCGATGGTAAGGGTGGTTATTAATCACCGACCACGCACGATAGATCTGCTCCGCCACCATAATACGCACCATAGGGTGAGGCATAGTCAGCTTAGACAACCCCCACTTCCACTGTGCCTGCTGCAGGATTTGCGCATCTAAACCATCTGGACCACCAACAATCAATGCAATATCCTGACCGCCAGCAAGCCAGTCCTCCATTTTTTGCGCCAGTCCTTTGGTGGTCACCTGTTGACCATGTTCATCCAAAGCGATGATTCTTGCCCCTTTGGGCACTGCAGCCAGAATACATTTGGCCTCATCCGCTTTATTCTTTTCAACCGAGCTGGTTTTACCGCGCTGCGCCATCGGCAGCTCAACCAGTTTCATGGAGCAGGCCTTCGGCAGGCGTTTGGCGTATTCCGCATAACCATCCTGCACCCATTTGGGCATTTTCTGGCCGACGGTAATAAAGTGGATTACCATATCAAAACTTAATCTTGTTGATCCGCATCTTCACTCTGAGATTTTACATCCCAAAGTTTTTCTAAAGAGTAGTGAGCACGAGCGGCTTCCGTCATCACGTGTACAATCACATCGCCTAAATCAACCAGAACCCAGTCAGGCTGTGGACCGGCTTCGACACCCAAAGGCGGCATATCCAGATCTTTAAACTTCTGCGCAACCGCATTACCGGTTGAACGCACATGGGTCGTTGAGGTCCCGGTCGCCACAACCATTAGATCGGCAAAGCTGCTCACCCCTTCCACATCCATCACTTGAATATCTCGCGCTTTGCTGTCCTCAAGTGTTTCAACAATCAACTCTTTAATTTGCTCTAATTCCATACTTTTTCCTATGATCTGCACCTTAACCGCTACTGGTAAAGTTGCTGCTTTTTAATATAGTCAATTACCTGTGGCGGTAATAAATAGTCCACCGGCATATCGTGTTGTAAATGACTGCGAACAGCTGTTGAACTCACATCCAGCTGAGTAATCACCACATCCATAATCTGCTCAGAAGGCTGGGTAAATTGCTCTACATGATGCGCTCTTAATATCTGACCGGACTCACAATGCAGAGGCAAGCCGTCTCCTGGACGATGCATCACCGCAATATTAGCCAGTTTTAAAATCTGTTGCCAGTTGTGCCAGGTATGAAAGCGCGAAAAGGCATCGGTCCCCATCATCAGCACCAGCCCGGCACACGGCTGTTTCTCTTTCAAGGCACTCAAGGTGTCCACCATATAAGAGGGACCACCCCGATCAATCTCAGTACGATCCAGCTTAAACTTCGGTTGATCCTGAATCGCTAACTCGACCATTTTACAACGCTGTTCGGCGGACACCATTGGACGGTCACGGTGTACCGGCTGATAACAGGGGATAAACCGCACCTCTGCCAAATTCAGTTGATGCTGCACCTCTAATGCAGCACGCAGATGCCCATTATGAATAGGGTCAAAAGTGCCGCCATTAATTCCGATAAATTGCATCGCGCTCTTAGCCACTGCTACTACTGACGGATGGTGCCGTCACCTAAGACAATGTATTTCTGTGAAGTCAGCCCCTCTAAACCGACAGGCCCGCGTGCATGGAACTTATCAGTACTGATGCCGATCTCCGCACCCAGACCGTATTCAAATCCATCGGCAAAACGGGTTGAGGCATTCACCATCACCGAACTGGAATCAACTTCCGCCAGGAAACGACGCGAAGTTGAGAAGTTCTCGGTAATAATTGATTCGGTGTGACCTGAGCTGTATTGGGCAATGTGATCCATCGCCGCATCCACGTCCGCCACCACTCGAATTGATAAGATCGGCGCTAAGTACTCAGTCGCCCAATCTTCATCGGTTGCATGTTTCGCCTCAATAATTGCAGAAGTCTTGTCACAGCCTCGTAACTCGACGCCTTTTTCAGCATACTGTTTAGCCAGTTCCGGCAGAACCTTGTCGGCCTGAGACTCCGCCACCAGCAGAGTTTCCATCGCATTACACACCCCATAACGATGGGTTTTGGCATTCACCGCAACTTCAATCGCTTTGGTGTAGTCGGCAGCGTCATCAATATAAACATGGCAGATACCATCCAGATGCTTGATCACCGGCACACGAGCATTACTACTGATGCGTTCGATCAGCCCTTTTCCGCCTCGCGGAAGAATCACATCAACATAATCCGGCATGGCAATTAATTGTCCAACCGCTTCACGATCGGTGGTTTCAACTACTTGAACCGCCGTTTCAGGCAGGCCTGCCTGTTGCAGCCCCTGCTTAATGCATTTTGCCAACGCCTGATTAGAATAGGCCGCTTCCGAACCGCCACGCAGAATCGCCGCATTACCTGATTTAAGGCACAGAGCGGCTGCATCAGCCGTTACATTTGGGCGCGACTCATAAATAATGCCCACCACTCCTAAAGGCACACGCATCTTACCAACCTGAATACCCGATGGACGGTAACTCATATCGGTGACCTCACCCACCGGATCCTGCAGTGCGGCAACCTGGCGCAGCCCTTCGGCAATCCCGGCAATCCCGGCATCGGTTAACGCCAAGCGATCCAGCATCGCCGCATCCAAACCGTTGTTCTTGCCGTTTTCTAAGTCTTTGGCATTTTCCGCTTTAAGCTCATCAGCCGAGTCCAAAATCAACTCGGCCATGGCTAACAACGCACTGTTTTTCTGCTGCGTTGTTGCACTCACTAAGCTACGAGCCGCCTGTCGGGCCTGTTTACCTAATGTTTCCATGTAAGCTTGAATGTCCATAATGCCTATTCCTAATCTCTTCTATTTTTATAGTTTTGAATTCTTTAACGCGCGATCTGACTCACCAGGCCTGACAACCCCATCCAGATCTCTTCTTCACTGATGGTCTTTTTCAGGCCTTTAATCATCATATCGACCTGTAGCGCCTGCTTGAGCAGACTCTGCCACTGCTGCGCATTATGTCTTTGCAAAGCGCTGTTAACCTCTGCCTGACGTGACTGCCAAATGCGCAACTGCTTAAACACCTGCGCTCTCGGCATCGACTGTTGCAGCTGGGTAATCTCCAGCAGTTGCCGGATCTCTTTGGCCAGCAGCCACAGAATCACCGGCGCCTCTATGCCCTCCTGGCGCAGACGGTGCAGAACCTGTAAAGCGTAGTCATGTCGACCATTCAGCATCGCCGTTGCCAATGCAAACAGCTGATAGTGCGCCTGATCAACCACCGAGTCACTGATCATCTGCGCGGTCACTTGCGTATTGGCCGGATGCAACAGTCCCAGTTTTATTAACTCCTGATCAGCCGCCAACAAATTACCTTCAACACGCTCGGCTAACAGCGCCGCCGCTTCGCCATCTAACTGCAATTCTTGTTGTTGAGCACGCTGTTGACACCAGTTTGGTAAAGCACTGCTCGGCACGGGCTTGGCCTGAACCACCAGGCCTGCTGATTCAATCGTTTTAAACCACTTGGCTTTAGTTTGGCGACTATCCAGCTTTTCGCACTCTAGCATAACAATAACTTCAGGTACGTTTTGCGCCAACTGAGCATTCAAATTGACCCAGTCCTGAATAAACTTGCCGCCCTCCTTGCCTGGGTTGCCCTTTGGCATGGAGATCACCACCACACGCTGCTCCGAGAACAGGGAACCGGCCTGAGTTTCCATCTGCAGAGACTGCCAGTCAAAACCGGCATCCACCTCATAGCGGTCACCAAACAGGTAGCCCTGTTGCTGCAACAGACCACGCAGACCGTCAACGCAGTCACGCAGAAACAGCGCCTCCTCCCCATAAAACAGGTAGAGCGAGTTAAGCGGCACAGAACGATTTTGAAGCTGGTTTAAAAAAGCGCTGGCTAAAATCATAATCGCTCTCTGTTACTTCCTAGTGCTGTTCAGCTCTATTTTGGCTGTGTCTGCAGTCGACGATTAATCTGATCGACTATCTGACGAACGACTTCATTCGCCATCTGCCGCTTAATCTCTTGCAGCTCACGGTTTGACGCCAATAGAGCACTATTATCAATCTGATGATCACGGTAAGCTACCGCTTCATCTTCTAATAAAAGCTGTTCCGTCGCCATCTGGTGCGCAGCAAAGCTCTGTTTAAGTGTAATCAATACCGAAGCGACATCGCCGGTTCCGGTATAACTGGTTTTAGAACGGTGGCTGTAGGTTCGCTGCAGTTTCAGCTCCACTTCCGCTCCAGCCAAGCTGGGCACAATAGTCGCGCCGCTGGCCTTTAACTGCTGAGTTAAAGCACGTTTTATGTCTGGTGAGACCGCCTCCAAACCGCTGAGTTTAATCGTCTTAAACTGAGCTTGCTGTGGCGTGCCGTAACCGCGAAGGTGAAAACCACAGCCTGTTAACAGGCTGGCCGAAAACAGCATTAACATCAACCAGGCAACCGACTTTTTCCAATTATGAAAAACAATTCCAAGCGGTTGCGTTGTCAGTTCGCGGTTTGCCATCTGCATCTTGATTTAACCTTTTACCACTAAGTTGACCAGGCGTCCCGGCACCACAATCTCTTTGACGATCTCTTTGCCGTCAACAAATTTCAGCACCGCTTCGTCCGCTTTAGCCGTCGCCAAGATGGTCTCTTTATCGGCGTCCGCCGCTACTTCGATTTTACCGCGCAGTTTACCGTTAACCTGAACCATTAGTTCGATCTCAGATTTGACTAAAGCCGACTCATCAACAGTTGGCCAAGAAGCATCCACCACTAAACCTGATTGGCCTAGTGATTCCCACAGGCTCTGTGCCATATGCGGAGTCATTGGAGACAGCATGGCAACCAGAATCTCCAGCGCCTCCTGCATCACAGCACGGCCTGCGGCAGATTCGTCTTTGAACTTGCTCAGCTCGTTCATCATCTCCATACACGCTGCAATCGCTGTATTGAAGTGCTGACGACGTCCCATATCATCGGTGACTTTCTGTAAGGTCTCATGCACTTTCAAACGTAACGCTTTTTGTTCCTTGCTTAACTCAAGTTCAGAGTTCGCTGCATCCACCAGGCCTGCTTCAATATGGGTGTGAACCTGACGCCAGACACGGTTAAGAAAGCGGTTAGCCCCCTCTACCCCTTTGTCCGACCACTCAAGTGTCTGCTCCGGCGGAGAAGCGAACATGGTATAGAGACGCATGGTATCAGCGCCATACTGATCAATCAGCGTCTGTGGGTCGATTCCATTGTTTTTCGACTTCGACATCTTGATAATGCCGCCATACTGCACTTCGCTGCCGTCGGATTTCAATTTACCGCTGACAATGCTACCTTTGTCATCGGTTACCGGCTCAACATCCATCGGCGAGTACCAGGTCTGTTTGCCAGACTCATCCTGAGTAAACCAGCTACTGGCCAGCACCATCCCTTGAGTCAACAGGTTCTTGAACGGCTCATCGGAAGAGACCAGTCCTTCATCACGCATCAACTTATGGAAGAAACGCGCATACAACAGGTGAAGGATCGCGTGTTCGATCCCACCGATATACTGATCAACCGGTGCCCAGTAATCCGCACGCTCATCCAGCATCGCTTCCGAGTTATCTTTAGAGGTATAACGTGCGTGATACCACGACGATTCAAAGAAGGTATCGAAGGTATCGGTTTCACGTTTAGCTCGCCCACCACACTGTGGACACTCACAGTTCTTAAACTCATCCATCTTAGCCAGTGGCGAGCCTGAACCATCCGGAACCACATCTTCCGGAAGGTTAACCGGCAGTTGATCTTCCGGAACCGGCAGTGCACCACAGGCCGGGCAGTAGATAACCGGAATAGGGCAGCCCCAGTAACGCTGACGGGAGATACCCCAGTCACGCAGACGATAGTTCGTCTGCTTCTCGCCCAGACCTTTTTCACCCAGCACCTTGGCCATCTCATGCAGAGCCTGTTTCGACTTCAAGCCATCAAACTGACCGGAATTCACCAAAATCCCTTTATCGGTAAAGGCCGCCTCAGAAATATCAGCTTGCTCTTCACCCTTCGGCGCAATCACCGCTTTAATTGGCAGGTCATAGGCCTTGGCAAACTCGTAGTCACGCTGATCGTGCGCTGGCACCGACATCACCGCGCCGGTACCATAACCCATTAATACGAAGTTAGCCGCCCAAACCGGCACCTCTTCACCGGTAATTGGGTGGGTTACACGAA
>CAZNML010000117.1:0-6406 GCA_964574275.1 uncultured Thiosulfatimonas sp.
CAAGGCTTTTTCTGCCTTTTCAGTATCAAATTACCTCTGATTTCTTTATAATATCGCGTTTGGTCTCTATGGTTTGACAGGGGATGCCAAATGGCGATCTTTAAGCGTTATCTAATTGCAGGACTTTTGGTTTGGCTGCCGCTGGGGGTGACGGTAGCCGCACTGATCTTTTTGGTTAACTTTTTTGATAAGAGTTTGCTGCTGATACCGCCTGAGTATCGACCAGAGGCGCTATTAGGATTTACCATTCCTGGGCTTGGCGTGCTGCTGTTGCTGAGTCTGATTCTGTTGACCGGGATGCTGGTGGCGAACCTGCTGGGTACGCGCCTGATACGTTTGTGGGAGGCGTTTTTAGCGCGTATTCCTCTGGTGCGTTCAATCTATACTGCGGTAAAACAGATTACCGAGGCTATCTTTGGATCGGGTGATCAGACCTTTAAAAAGGCTTACCTGGTTCAGTATCCGCGAGTAGGGTTGTGGACCTTGGCGTTTCAGACCAGCACTCAGCAGGGAGAGGCACAGTACAAAACCGGTTTGAATGAGGTGGTCAATCTGTTTGTACCGACCACGCCAAACCCGACGTCCGGTTTTTTTATTATGGCGTCAAAAAACGAAATTATTGAGCTTGATCTGAATGTCGATGAAGCTCTGAAAATGGTGATCTCCGGCGGCGTTGTTGTGCCGGACTGGAGTCCCGAAATAGAGAAAGAGAAGGCTGTTTTGGAAGCGCAATTAGTCGACAAAACTTCCGCTTCAGCCTCAGAAAAATAGAGTTTATAACTAAATGAGCAGCCTCTATCAGGCCTGGTCATTTTATTAATCGTTTGAAAAAGGTAATAAGTATTATGCGTACACATTATTGTGGGCAAGTAACAGAAACATTCGTTGATCAGCAAGTGACAGTCGCCGGTTGGATTCACCGTCGTCGTGACCACGGTGGGGTAATCTTCATCGACTTACGTGACCGTGAAGGTTTGGTTCAGGTGGTTATCAACCCTGATACGGCTGAAATCTTTGCTAAAGCTGAACGCCTGCGTTCTGAGTGTGTACTTAAAATTACCGGTAATGTGATTAACAGAACGGAAGGCACCATCAACCCGAATATGGTAACGGGTAAGATTGAAATTGTGGCGACCGATCTGGAAGTCCTAAGTATGGCGGAGCCGATCCCTTTCCAGCTGGATGATAAGAATGTCGGTGAAGAGACGCGTCTGAAGTACCGTTATCTTGATCTGCGTCGTGATGAGATGCAAGAGACGTTGATGTTGCGTTACAAGGTAACTCGTTCAATGCGCCGCTACCTGGACGACAACAACTTTATGGATATTGAAACGCCGATCCTGACTAAGTCAACGCCGGAAGGGGCGCGTGATTATCTGGTTCCAAGCCGTACTCACCAGAATAAGTTCTTTGCGCTGCCGCAGTCACCGCAGCTGTTCAAACAGCTGTTAATGATGTCCGGTTTTGACCGTTACTACCAGATTACCCGCTGTTTCCGCGATGAGGACTTGCGTGCCGACCGTCAGCCGGAGTTCACCCAGTTGGATATCGAGACCTCTTTTATGGAAGAGGACGCGGTAATGGATATGATGGAAGGGCTAACCAAAACCATCTTTAAAGAGGCAATTGGTCACGAGTTTGAGGGTGACTTCCCACGTATGCCTTACTCTGAAGCGATTGAAAAGTACGGGATTGACCGTCCGGATCTGCGTATTGATATGCAGTTGGTGGACATCGCTGACCTGTTGCAGGATATCGACTTTAAGGTATTCGCTGGTCCAGCAAAAGATCCAATGGGACGTGTTGCCGCGCTTAAAGTACCGGGTGCCGGTTCTATGAGCCGTAAGGATATCGATGCTTACACCAAGTTTGTTGGTATCTACGGTGCCAAGGGTCTGGCCTACATCAAGGTTAATGACCTGTCTGCCGGTATTGAGGGGCTGCAGTCACCAATCGTGAAATTCTTCCCGGATCAGGTGATGGAGATCATGCAGCGTGTTGACGCTAAAGACGGCGATATTGTCTTCTTCGGTGCGGATAAGGCGAAGATTGTAAACGAAGCGTTAGGTGCGCTGCGTTGTAAGATCGGTGAAGATCTGGGCATGTTAAACGGCAAGTTCAAGCCAGTATGGGTTGTGGACTTCCCAATGTTTGAAGCGGATGAAGAGACGGCACGTATGACGGCGATTCACCATCCGTTTACTCAGCCAAAAGCGACTACCGAAGAGATTCTACACCATGATGAACCACATCAGATGCTGTCTAAAGCTTATGACCTGGTTATTAACGGTCTTGAAGTCGGTGGTGGTTCGGTGCGTATTCACGATACTAAGATGCAGGCTGCGGTATTTAAGATGCTGGGTATCTCCGATGAGGAAGCGAATGACAAGTTCGGTTTCCTATTGAATGCCTTGAAGTATGGTTGTCCTCCGCATGCGGGTATGGCGTTTGGTTTGGATCGTCTGGTGATGATTCTGGGTGATATCGCCTCTATTCGTGATGTTATCGCTTTCCCTAAAACTCAGTCTGCAGCGTGTCTGTTAACCGAAGCACCGGGCATGGTGGATGACGCTCAGTTGGAAGAGTTGGCTCTACGTTTCCGTAAATTTGCAGCGGACAAAGCTTAATCGTTTAGGCTTAAAACTGTTATGACATCAAAAGCGAGCTTAAAAGCCACAGAGATCCCGACTAAGCTGCAAGGCCGTATTCAGCAGTTAGCTGAACAGGCGCCTACGCAGCCTTGGCTGGGAGCTGCTGAAAAGCAGGCGTTAAAAGACAAGATCAAGGAGCTGCTTAAACAGCATAATGCTCAACTGGTGGCGCACTACTATGTGGATGATGAACTGCAGGCTTTGGCGGAAGAGACCGGCGGCATCGTCGCGGATTCGCTGGAGATGGCCAATTTTGGTGCTCAGTCTAGCGCCGATGAGCTGGTGGTCGTCGGTGTGCGTTTTATGGGCGAATCAGCCAAACTGCTGAGCCCGGAGAAGACGGTACTGATGCCGGATTTGGAAGCGACCTGCTCGCTGGATGTAGGTTGCCCGGCGGACGAGTTTGCCGAGTTCTGTGCCCAGCACCCGGATCATACCGTGGTGGTGTACGCCAATACCAGCGCCGAAGTCAAAGCGATTGCCGACTGGGTGGTCACCTCCGGTAATGCTTTACAGATCGTCTCTCACCTGAAAGAGCAGGGAGAGAAGATTATCTGGGCGCCGGATCGCCATTTGGGTAACTGGATTGAGCAGCAGACCGGTATTGAGATGTTACGCTGGCAGGGGCACTGCATTGTGCACGATGAGTTCACTACCTATGAGCTGGAAGAGCTGATCAGACAGCACCCGCAGGCAAAGGTGCTGGTGCATCCGGAGTCGCCGCAAGAGGTAGTGGCATTAGCGGATGTGGTCGGTTCTACCAAGGTGTTGTTGAATGCGGTAATCAATATGCCGGATGAGCAGTTTATTGTGGCCACCGACTACGGCATCTTCTACAAGATGCAGCAGATGGCACCGAATAAACGTCTGATGATTGCGCCGACCGGCAGTAAAGAGAAACAGTGCAACAGCTGTGCCCACTGTCCGTGGATGGCGATGAACAGTTTGCAGAATCTGGCGGACTGTTTAGAAAAGCAGAGCGGTGAAATCAAGATTGATAAAGCGGTTCAGCAGCGCGCCTTACGCTCTCTGGATCGTATGTTGACCTTCTCGCGCGAACAGGGTTTGATTCCAAGTAAATAAGCAGCGATAGACGGATGATTTTCATCCGTTTTTTGTATGTAGGGCAGACTCAAAGCTGTTTCAATAGTGTTACAGCAGGCTTTGAGTAACAATAAAATCTCAAAATGAACAGGCCTGATAAATTTGTTCTGTTTGGAGTTTCGTTTGGCAGAGATAAAACGTGTATTGGGCATTGACCCGGGCTCTCGTAAAACCGGTTTTGGTTTGATTGAGTCGGGACGTTATAACCCCAGTTATGTGGTAAGCGGGGTGATCCGGGTTGAAAAATACAGCGGTGCCGAACGCCTGAAGATTATTTTTGAATCGGTCTGTCAGATTATTGATCAGTACCAGCCGAGTGTGATGGCGATTGAGAAGGTGTTTGTGCATAAAAACCCCAACTCTGCCATTAAGTTGGGTCAGGCGCGCGGGGTGATTTTATGTGCCGCAGCCATTAAAGATGTGCCGATTATGGAGTACACCCCGACGCAGATTAAAAGCACGGTGGTGGGTCAGGGACACGCCGTCAAATCACAGGTTCAATTTATGGTACAGAATCTATTAAAACTGACGGATACGCCGCAAGAGGATGCCGCCGATGCACTGGCCTGTGCACTGTGCCATGACCGTTATATGACTTTAGGCATCGATCCGGAAAGCGTCTCCAAAGGCACCAAGTTTTAATAATAATTTCATCTTGCTAAGCACTGGCAACAGAATAAAGATATTGAGTAAGGAACAGCAATGATTGGATTTTTAAGAGGCACCTTGGTTCAAAAGCAGCCGCCGATGCTGTTACTGGATGTCAATGGTGTGGGGTATGAAGTTGAGGCACCGATGTCGACTTTTTATCAGCTTGAAAATGCCGAAGACTCAGTGACGATCCTGACACATATGCATGTGCGCGAGGATGCGCAACTGCTGTTCGGTTTTGCCTCTGAGTCCGAGCGTACCCTGTTTAAAACCCTGATTAAGGTCAATGGGGTCGGTGCCAAGATGGCGTTGGGCATTCTCTCCGCCATGTCGGTCAATGAGTTCTGTAACTTTGTGGACTCGGCCGATATTGCCGCTTTGACACGTATTCCAGGAGTGGGTAAAAAAACCGCAGAGCGTCTGCAGATTGAGATGCGTGATCGCCTGAAACCGGTGATTGAGTCCGGTCTGTTGGCTTACGAACCTATGAGTTCAGTGGGTTCTACTCCGTCGGCCGGCGCGCAGCCGGGCCAAATTATGACCTCGGTGCAGCAGTCAGCCTGTGATGCGTTGGTAGCACTGGGTTATAAGGCGCCGCAGGCCGAGAAGATGGTCAAATCGGTGTTTGATGAGAGTCTGTCGCTGGAAGAGGTGATTAAACAGGCGTTGCAGGGAGTCAAGTTGTAGATGATTGAGACCGATCGCATTGTCGGCAACCAGGAGACGGAAGATGATATCTATATTCAGCCGTCGGTTCGCCCCACACAGATTCAAGAGTACATTGGTCAGCAGGCGGTGCGTGAGCAGCTGCAACTGTCAATGGACGCCGCTAAGATTCGTGGTGAGCAGTTAGATCATGTTCTGCTCTACGGGCCACCAGGCCTGGGGAAAACCACTCTGTCGAATATCGTCGCCCAGGAGATGGGCGTCACTCTGCGTCAGACCTCCGGGCCCGTATTGGAAAAGGCGGGTGATCTGGCGGCGATTCTGACGCGTTTGGAACCGCATGATGTACTGTTTATTGATGAGATCCACCGTCTGAGTCCGATTGTCGAAGAGGTACTCTATCCGGCGATGGAGGACTTCCAGATTGATATCCTGATTGGAGAGGGGCCGGCCGCGCAGAGTGTTAAGATTGATGTGCCGCCTTTCACTCTGGTGGGAGCCACTACCCGAGCAGGCCTGTTGACTTCGCCTTTAAGAGACCGTTTTGGCCTGGTGCAGCGTCTGGAGTTCTACAGTGACGAAGAGTTAACGCAGATTGTGACCCGCTCCTCCAATATTCTGGGTATGCACTCCGAACCGAGCGGCGCGCAGGAGATCGCCCGTCGTTCCCGCGGTACACCGCGTATTGCCAATCGTCTGTTAAGACGGGTGCGAGACTTTGCACAGGTGCGTGGTAACGGTATTATTACCGCTGAGATTGCTGATGCGGCGCTAACGCTGTTAGAGGTCGATCCATTAGGGCTGGATAAGATGGATGCGCGATATCTGGAGACATTGATTGACAAGTTTGATGGCGGCCCGGTCGGTATTGACAGTCTGGCCACAGCTCTGGGAGAGGAGCGCGGCACCATTGAGGACGTGATTGAGCCGTTTCTGGTACAGCAGGGGTTTTTAGTACGCAGCCCGCGAGGGCGCATGGCTTCGCGCCGTGCTTATGAACATTTAGGACGAATTTTTCCACAAAGGGATAAATAGATGATGAACAGTGACTTGATTGATATTGTATTAATGGCCAGCCCGGTGGTGCAGGCGGTAATGGTGATTCTGGCATTGATGTCTATTGCGGCCTGGGCCGTGGCAATTGCCAAGTCACATCAAGTTCGCAAGGCAGCACTGGTCGCCAAACAGTTTGATCAGACTTTCTGGAATACACAGGAGTTGACCACGCTGTTTAACCAGGTGGTTAAAGAGGGCGAAAGCGAGCGTGGCATGGCTAAGATTTTTGAGTCGGGCTTCCGTGAATTTGTGCGTTTAAAGAAACAGGGAGTGGTGCA
>CAZNML010000118.1:0-6339 GCA_964574275.1 uncultured Thiosulfatimonas sp.
GGATCCTCAGCAACTGCTACAGCAGATGCAGCAATCACTGCAGCAGTTGGAGCAACAGCTGGCGCAGCAGTTGGAGAATAGAGACAGTGACAGTAATGGCGGGTTTGATAACGTAATGAATGAGTTTTATTGGACAGTAGAGCAGTTGTGCCAAAGTGTCTCTGGTCAAATGGTTGGGCCGGTGAGTGAGCAGACGCTGCGGTTTACCTCAATCAGTACCGATACACGTACTATGCAGGCGGGCGCTTTGTATATTGCGATTAAAGGCGAGCACTTTGACGGTCATGCGTTTATTGAGGAGGCGGTGCGCCAGGGAGCTGCAGCGGTGTTAATCTCAGAGATGGTCGACACCATTGTGCCGGGCGTACTGGTTGAAGATACCCGAATCGCTCTAGGGCAGTTTGCACACTGGCACCGTTGTCAGATGCCGGTTAAAACACTGGTAGCGGTGACTGGCAGTAATGGTAAAACCACCACTAAGGCGCTGTTGCAGCAGCTGTTTTCTACAGTCGGGCAGACCTTGGCGACTGAGGGCAATCTGAATAATGACTTTGGGGTGCCCAGAACCCTGCTTAATCTGCGCCCAGAACATGAGTTTGCCATTATTGAGATGGGAGCCAATCACTGTGGAGAGATTGACTATCTGACCAAATTGGCCGATCCGGATATTGCCTTATTGAATAATGCTTCGGATGCACATATAGAAGGTTTTGGCTCGTTGCAGGGTGTGATTGATACCAAAGGCGAGATCTTTTTAGGTCTGAATCGCTTTCACTCAAATGGGGTAGCGATTATCAATACCGACTCTCCGGGTTATGAGGAGTGGCAGCAACGCTTGCTTACACTGGGTGTTGAGCGGGTATTACGGTTTGGAGAAGCGGAAACTGCAGATGTTCGCTTAAGAAATGTGGTGAGTCATCTGGACTCAATAGAGTTTGAATTGAGTATTCATCAAGCTTGGCAAACGGTTACAATGCCCCTTTTAGGCAAACATAATGCAATGAATGCTGCGGCTTGTACCGCTGTCTGCCTGGCAGCAGGGCTGGATTGGCAGCAGATTAAAGCGCCGCTGCAGACGTTTAGCGGCGTGCAAGGCCGTCTGCAACGCACGCAACTGCCGAATGGCTGGTTAATTGATGACAGCTATAATGCCAATCCCGGTTCGGTTAGAGCGGGAATTGATGCTTTGAGCGCCCTGCCGGGCAACAGCGCTTTGTGCCTGGGGGCGATGGCGGAGCTGGGAGAACGCAGCCCGCAACTGCATCGTGATATTGCAGAGTATGCAAAACAGGCCGGAGTAGCAAAGTTGTATGTCTATGGCGATGCTACGGCGGCTATGCCTGCCGTATTTGGAGAGCATGCCCGGTTTTACCAGGACCACCAGCAGATGGCGCTGGATGTGACGGCCGCGATCGAGCAGCAGCAGATTGATCATGTGTTAGTAAAAGGTTCGCGCAGTGCCCGTATGGAACAGGTGGTTCAGGGCATATTGAATACGCTGTCAGGGCAAAAATAGAATAATAAGAAGGTAAGCGGGGTAACCGCTCAATAGCAAAGGATTATAGATGCTGATCTATTTAACAGAATATTTGCAACAGTATATCTCCGGTTTTGGGGTGTTCAGTTACATCACTATGCGCACCATTATGAGTGTGTTAACTGCGCTGCTGATCTCTTTCCTGATCGGTCCGGCGATGATTCGCTGGTTAACGCGTTTGAAGGTCGGGCAGAGCATTCGTGAGGATGGACCGCAGACGCACCTGATTAAATCGGGTACACCAACCATGGGTGGAACTCTGATCCTGTTCTCGGTGGCGATCGCGGTTCTGCTGTGGGGTGATCTAACCAATCACTATTTGTTGGTGATCACCCTGTCGATGCTGGGTTTTGGCGTTATCGGTTTTGTCGATGACTATAAAAAGGTGGTCTACAAAGATCCAAACGGCATGCGTGCACGTACCAAATATCTATGGCAGTCGGTTATTGGTTTTGCCACCGCTTATATTCTGTTTGCTCTGGCGACGGTACCTGCTGAAACACAGCTGTTGATTCCGTATATGAAAGATACGGTGATCGAGCTGGGTGCCTGGACGATCCTGCTGAGTTATTTTGTTATTGTTGGAACCTCCAATGCGGTGAACTTAACCGATGGTTTGGATGGTTTGGCTATTATGCCGACGGTGATGATCTCTGGCGCTCTAGGAGTGTTTGCCTACCTTTCAGGGCATGTCTATTTTGCGGACTACCTCAATATTCCCTATATTCCAGGTGTGGGTGAGATGACAATTCTGGCTGGTGCTTTAGCGGGCGCAGGACTCGGTTTCTTGTGGTTTAATGCCCACCCGGCACAGGTGTTTATGGGAGATGTCGGCTCTTTAGCGATTGGTGCTGCTCTGGGTGGCATGGCCATCGCCGTGAAGCAGGAGTTGGTACTGTTCATTATGGGCGGTATCTTTGTTGCCGAGACACTGTCGGTGATTTTGCAGGTGGGCTCTTTCAAATTGCGGGGCAAGCGCATTTTCCTGATGGCTCCGCTGCATCATCACTTTGAGCAAAAGGGGTGGCATGAGTCGCAGGTGATTGTGCGTTTTTGGATTATTACCATTATTTTAGTACTGATTGGTTTGGCCAGTTTGAAGCTACGCTAACAAAAAAGAAGCAGGCCTGTTGGTTTGCGCTAGAGATGTAACTCAATTGATGTTGGAAATTATATGTATTTAGTCGCTGGGTTAGGGATTACCGGACAATCCGTTTTAAGATACTTTCAGGCACAGGGTGAGCCCTGTTTTGCCTATGACACGCGTGATGAGCTGGATGTGTCCAAGTTAGCCCAGACGTTTTCAGAGGTGGACTTTGCCACCGGTAAACTGCCAACCGCCTGGATCGCTCAATTTGATACTGTAGTTTTAAGCCCGGGGATTTCGGTGAATGAACCCTGGGTTGTCAACTTACGAAAGCTGGGTAAGCAGATTGTGGGTGATATCGAGCTGTTTGCACGTACCGTTGGCGTACCGGTAATTGGTATTACCGGCTCAAATGGGAAGAGCACGGTGACCACATTGACTGGCATGGCTCTACAGCGCGCCGGTTATAAGGTAGCGATGGGCGGCAACCTTGGTGAACCGGTGTTAGACCTGTTAATGGATGACACTGACTACGAAGTTTATGTGTTAGAGCTATCGAGTTTTCAGCTGGAAACCACGCACTCGCTGCAGATGATCTCGTCAACCGTATTGAATATCTCTGAAGACCATATGGACCGTTATGACGAGCTTGAGGATTATATTCAGGCGAAAACCAAGGTATTTGAAGACACCGGCCTGGCAGTGGTGCCGCAAGGTTTTAGTGAGAAGGGGATGATTCATCACTCGCCTGTGGTGCATTTCGGGCTGTCTGCTGAGTGTGCTCACTCTGAAAATGATTACGCTGTGCTCGTTGAAGATCATCAGGCCTGGTTATCCAAGGGCAGCAACAAGCAGGTTAAAGTCGCAGATATGACTCTGCAGGGTAAACACCACCAGTTAAACGCTTTGGCAATGATGGCACTGTGTCAACCGTTTGAAGTGGATGTCTCGGTATTTAAAGAGGTGCTGGTGGCTTTTAAAGGTTTGCCGCACCGAACTCAATTGGTGGTGAACTTTGAAGGTGTGGACTGGATTAATGACTCTAAAGGCACCAATGTCGGTGCGACTTTAACCGCGATTGAGAGTATTGGTGAGCAGGCGCACCATGAGGACGGTGAAGTGATACTGCTGGCCGGCGGGGTCGGTAAGGATGCCGATTTCAGTCCGTTGCAGCCTGCGGTACAGCAGTATTGCCGCCATGTTATTCTGTTTGGGCGTGACCAGAAGTTGATTGCGGATGTGTTGCCGCATGAATCGGTTAAGTGTGTTGATACGCTGCAGCAAGCGGTGAACCTGGCAGAATCCCTGGCGCAAAGCCATGATAAGGTGCTGTTTTCACCCGCCTGTGCCAGTTTTGATCAGTTTGAGAATTATGTGAAACGCGGTGAAGCCTTTGAAGGTTATGTCGGTGATCTGATTCGCTCTCAGGAATCCGCTTAAAGATGCTGAAGCGTTGGCGCCAGCAGAGTCAGCAGTGGCCGATTGACTACTGGCTGGTTGGTCTGATCTCGGTATTACTGGTGATTGGCTTGATGATGGTGGCCTCGAGCTCGATCGCCATCAGTGAAAAACGTTTTCTTAATTCCACTCATTATGTTCTTCGTCAATTTATCTCCATAGGTTTAGGCCTGGCTGCCGCCTATGTTCTGTTTCAAGTCCCGCTCTCTTTCTGGGAGAAGTATCGTGGCAAACTGTTCCTGTTTGCTTTGCTGTTACTGGTTTTAGTGCTGATTTTTGGTCGAGAGATCAATGGTAGTCAGCGCTGGTTGCCACTGGGGATAATGAATTTCCAGCCTTCAGAGTTTATGAAACTGGTCATAGTCGTGTTTATGGCGGGTTACCTTGATCGCCATGCATCCGCCGTGAAAGAGAGTTTTGAGGCAGTTGTGCGTCTGGCATTGCCATTTGGGGTGATGGCGGTCTTGCTGTTAATGGAACCGGATTACGGCAGTACGTTTGTGATAGCGGTAATGATTACCGGTATGTTATTAATTGCCGGTGCACCTTGGAAGTATTTTGTATTAACGGTATTGCCGATGGCGACGCTGTTAATGACGCTGATTGTGATTGAACCTTATCGTATGCAGCGAGTGACCAGCTTTTTAAATCCCTGGGACGACCCTTTTGGCAGTGGTTATCAGTTAACGCAGGCGCTGATTGCGCTTGGGCGGGGAGAGTGGTTTGGCGTTGGTGTAGGAGCCAGTGTGCAGAAGCTGTTATACCTGCCTGATGCACATACCGACTTCCTATTTGCTATCTATGGAGAAGAGTTTGGTTTTATCGGTATTGTGGTGCTGGTATTGATCTATCTGTTTATTCTGCACCGACTGTTTCGTATTGGTCGTAAGGCGATGGATAAGGGGCTGTTCTTCGGTGGCATGGTTGCCTATGGGATCGGCATCTGGATTATCCTGCAGGCGATGATCAATATGGGGGTGAACCTGGGAGCCTTTCCAACTAAAGGTTTGACTCTGCCGTTTATGAGTTATGGGGGAAGCAGTATTCTACTGTTGTTGATCGCTTTGTCACTGGTATTTAGAGTGGATTACGAGACTAGAAACAAACCCGAAGAAGCTGAAAATCCGGACTCTAACACTGAGTCAAAATCGAGTGCAGCGGGTTAAACAGGAATTATCGACGATGGCTTATAAAGTGATGATTATGGCGGGCGGTACTGGCGGCCATGTGTTTCCAGGGATTGCAATTGCCGCTGAGCTTAACAAGCAGGGGGTGGATGTTACCTGGTTAGGCACGCAGGGTGGTATGGAAGCGCAGTGGGTAGAACAGGCTCAGATTCCATTTCAAGCGATCTCCATTAAGGGTTTACGCGGTAATGGCCTGGCCGGTTGGTTGAAGGCGCCGCTGAATGTGAGCCGTGCCTGGTGGCAGGCACGAAAAATTATGCAGCAACAGCAGCCTGATCTGGTGTTGGGAATGGGGGGCTTTGTCTGTGGTCCGGGCGGTTTGGCGAGTAAAACGCTAGGGATTCCTCTGGTGCTGCATGAACAAAATGCAATTCCAGGTTTAACCAATAAGCTGTTAGCGCCGCTGGCAAAAAAGGTGATTACCGCTTTTCCACAGGACAAGATCAAGGGCAAACAGGTGGTGCAGATCGGTAACCCGGTACGCTCAGGGCTGGAGGCCACTCCAGTGGTTGAGCCTAAGCCGTCTTGTAATTTGCTGGTAGTCGGTGGCAGTCGTGGTGCTTTGGCACTGAATGAGACTCTGCCACAAGCATTGGCACTGCTGCCTGAAGAGCAGCGTCCCACGGTTACCCATCAGACCGGTGAAAAAACGCTTAAGCAGGCGCAGCAAGCGTATCAGCAGTCTGCTGTCGAAGCGGATGTGGTGGCGTTTATTGATGATATGCAGGCGGCTTACGCCAATGCGGATATGTTGCTGTGCCGATCCGGCGCTTTGACGGTCAGTGAATTAATGGCTACGGCACGTCCGGCAATTATGGTGCCCTATCCTTATGCGGTAGATGATCATCAAACCGCGAATGCGCAAGCGCTGGTTGAGTTACAGGGGGGGGAGGTGATTCAGCAGAGTGATTTAACGGCCGAGCGTTTAGCTGAGGCACTGAAAAGCTGGTGTTTGCAGCCGGACAAGAGAGTGGCGGCTTCGAATGAGATTCGCAAACGAGCTCAAACACAGGCGACGGAAAAAATTGCTGCATTGATTATGGATTTGATGAAGCGCTGATCATGGAAAA
>CAZNML010000119.1:0-6235 GCA_964574275.1 uncultured Thiosulfatimonas sp.
GGTATTAACCGGCTCGGTCAGCGGTGTATTAAGTGGCAGCGGTTATGTCAGTCTGGATGTCACCGACGGCGTGCTGGAGACGGTGACGGCAACGCTACCTAGTCACAGTGCGATGAGCGGCGCTTACGATTTTAATATTCAGTACACCATTGACGATCAGGCGACCGATGATGACGGTAATCTGTATACCGTCAGCAGCAGTGCCACCGATCAGCTGTATACGGTAACGGTGGAGGCGATTACCGATGATATCAGCTTGTCGACCGACACGGCTACGGTAGAGGTGACCGACAATACCCAGTTTACCAAGGTATTGGATCTGAGCGGTGATGATCAGGATGGCTCTGAGCTGTGGACACGGCTTGAGGTTTCCGGTGTGCCTCAAGGGGTGACAGTAGTTGATGGAAACTACGCCGGTGACAGTAACGGCGTACACTCCGGTCTTTGGTATATCGATATTGATCCCGATAAGGTGATTGATGCTGACGGCGACAGCTACAGTCTGCAGTTTGATGTTGACGGCGAACCGGAAAATGACCTTTATGAAATTACCATGACCGCCTATAACGAGGATTCCAGCAATGGCACGGAAAACTCAGACAGTGTCAGTTTTGATCTGAATATCAATAACAGCGGTGGTTGGACATCCCCGACCACCGGCACGCCGATCACCATTAATAGTTTTACTCAGGATATCGACCAGGATGATGTCGCTGACAGCAGCGATGCCAATGAGGATCAGAACAGCGTCTTGCGTGAAGACAGCGCCTTTAATCTGGGTGATGTGATTGATGTCAGTACCACCGGTAGCGGCAGTTTTTCCATAACGCTGAAAGACCTGCCGGTTGATGTTGAGGTGCAGGGCGCGACCTTAACCCCGGACGGTTTTTGGACGGCCACCGGTTCGGGCGATCAGGCAGCCATTATTGCTAAACTCAACGCCATGCAGGTGACACCGGCGGCCAATAACAGTACCGATGCTGCCGATATTGGTGGCAGCAGTCTGGCCTTTACCGTCGAGTTAACCACCTACGCCAGCGGTGGCGAGCAGAACAGTGCTTCCATCGCTTTTGATGCCGCTGTGCTACCGGTGACGGATGCCATGGATCTAACCGTGGTCAATGATGGCACCACCGATGAGGATAGCGAACACAGCTTTACGCTCGAGTTGGATAACGCCAGTGATGGTGCCAATAGCGTGATTGTCGGCGATAAGGTCTATCTGCAGTTGACTGAGAACTACACCGATACGCAGGGCGGTGACGGTGCAAGCGGTGTGCTGAAACTGGATTCGGTGACCATTACCACCGAAGCGGTCAGTGGTGTGGCCGGCCTGGCGGATGGCGACTACTATGTGATTGACTCGGTGAGTGTCGATGATGTATTGAATCTCTCCTATGTGCCGGCAGAGGATCGCGACGGTTCGATCGAAGTGGAAGCCTTTGTCATTAACCGGGAGTCTGAAAGCTGGACACCGTATGACACCGCCGAGGTGGTATCGACGCAGACCGTTCAGTTTGATGTGGTGGCGCAAAGAGACGGCTTTGTATTTGATACCGACTCCACGCCGTCCAGCGGTGCGGAAGACACTACGGTTGAGGTCGAGGTTGATGTCACTAATAGCGACAGTTCGGAGACCTTGCAGTCACTGGCACTTAATCAGATACCCGATGGCTTTTTGGTCTATTACGGTGCCGATGCCGGTTCAGCGGTATTGGCACAAAACACCGGTAGCAGTGGCACCACCACTATTCAATTGCAGTACGGTGTGGATGAAGTGGTGGATGTGAATCTATGGAATATCCCGTTAACAGCGGGGCAGATGCCCGGTTATATCGGTATTAAAGCGCCCGAGAACTGGAGTGGAACCTTAAGCGGTGTTGAGTTTGCAGCCACCGATGCCGACGGTTCGATTGCCACCACGCCATTCAGTGTTGAGTTTACGCCGGCAACGGATGATATTGCGCTCTATGTCAGTGACACCTTTGGCGATGCCGGCAGTGATATTGATCTGAACCTGAATGCGGTGATTGATGATCTGGATGGTTCTGAGGTAGTCACCGTCACTCTGGTTGGCATCGGGGCGAATGCCGTGTTTGCCGCCGGTGGCACGGCTATTCCGTTTACGGCCACCGGCAGCGGCACCGAGGCCAGTTATGGCAGCGGCACGGACACCTATACTCTGACCGGCGTCACGGTCAGCGACATTAACAGTCTGACCTTTAGGCAGTCGGCTTTTAGTGGCACGGTGGATGTCACGGTGCAGATGAGTGAGCTCGACGGCATTGCCAATCCAGCGGTGATTGCCGACAGTTTTGATGTACAGGTCAATGCGGTGGTGGCCACGGCGGGGGATGATATTCTCTATTTAGGCGCCGGGGATGATGTGATTGATGGTCTGGGCGGAGCGGATCAGCTTAGCGGTGGCGCCGGGGCGGATAGCTTGACTGGTGGTGCGGGGGCGGACATCTTTAAACTGACCACTGCCGATGCGGGCAGCACCGATACCATTACCGACTTTACCGACGGGGTGGATCGCTTGGATCTGACGGATATTTTAGAGAGCAGTGACCCGATTACCAATGATACAACCCTGAATGAGTATTTTGACTTCTCGCAGGAGGGCAGTGATCTGCGTATTAGCATTGACTCCAATGGCGAGAGCACCGGCGGCGGAACCCTGTATGAGATTCTGTTGCTGGATACCCTCGAGGCCGATATTGATGAGAGCGATATTATTGATTAAGCAGCGGTTAAACAGCGATTAAACGCCGCACTGGATTTGATCCTGTTTGGAATTAATGTGTTTAGATTTAAAACGGACTGGCATAAAAAAACGATCAGGCCTGATCGTTTTGAAAAGCGGCTGTCCGTCAAATTTAACTGCGTCTGAATTTACTGCGCAGGTTCTGAAAAACATTGAGCCAGTGGAAGTGGGCGATAAACAGATACATCACCGTACCGATCATCACACCCAACAGCATATTGCCAAAAAAGAACGGCTGCCAGATCAGCGGAAATACTTCATTGAACCACAGTTCTGAGCCGATGGTGATACTGGAGGAGGCCGCATACACATCGGGGGTGCCGAGAACCAAAATCCCAAACTTATAGCCGCCATACCAGATCGGCCACATGGTCAGCGGGTTGGTGATCCACGCTAAAGCGGTTGCCAGCGGAATATTGGCACGCAGATAGTAGGCAAACACCGAACCCAGCACCATTTGAAATGGCACCGGTAACATCATGCAGAATGAACCAATAAAACCGGCTCGTGCAAACGAGTGGCGATCTCCTGCCCAATAGACACGGTCTTTAAAGCGCGGGAAGTTACGGTTCAAAAAAGCCGAACGTTTGGTGGTTCGGCCTATCTGGTGCATTTTTAGTCGAAGATAACGGATCATCAGATCATCTTATCAAAATCCCCTGATAGAGATGGGGCAAAGACTATAAAAATTATCAATGACTTAGTTCACTTGTCTGCTGCGGATTCGTTATTTAACGGCGATAAATTCCGGTAGCTGCTTATCAACGCAGTCAAAGCTTAATGGGTGGATATCCGGCAAGCCGTTGACATATCTGACCGTTTTTTCGCCTTTGATCAGCGGGGTAAGGTAGTCAATCGCGGCCTGGGTTACATCCATGCCGTCTGCAGAGATAAACTCATCCGGCACGCGCAACTCCTCATCCGCTACCGCCATCAGATCGACATTCTTATAACGCCAAACCAGCGGGTTGTGGTCAATCACCTCAATCACCGGCAGCACACCATGTTCACCGTCCAGTGCGGCTTGAACCGACGCTTTACCGGCACGATAAGCCATCTCCCAGTCGGTTTCAGAGACCAGGTGACTGGCGGCGCGCTGCATATAGTCAGGCACGGCACTGTGGGTCTTACAGTCGAACTTATCGGCCACAATCTTGGAGATAGTGTGTGCCACGCCACCGAGTTGCACATAGTCTTTCAGGTGGGTGTGTTCGACATTTTCAATGGTAATGTAGTGGCCGTTCTCATCCTGCAGACCTTCAGAGACAATACAGGTGCAGTAGCCTTTGGTCTTAAAGAAGTGATCCACTTTGGCGAGAAACTTGTCGCGGTTAAACGGGCGCTCGGCCGGCAGCACAATCAGCGGTACATCCGGGCATTGGGTTTTCAGCAAGCCACCAGCCAGAGTCAGCCAGCCGGCATTGCGGCCCATCGCTTCCATGGCAAAAAACTTGGTTGAGGTGTTGTGCATCGAGTACAGGTCTACGGTCGCTTCCAGCAGGCTGGTCGCCAGATATTTAGCGGCGCTACCGAACCCCGGGCTGCAGTGCGACAGCGCCAGGTCATTATCAATGGTTTTCGGCACACCGATACAGGTCACCGGGTGACCGTGAGCGGAGCAGTACTCGGCCACTTTCTGGGCGGTGACCATGGAGCCGTTACCGCCATTGTAGAAGAAGTAGCCAATATCATAGGTGATAAACACATCCAGTACGCGCTGATATTGCGCCGGATTATCCTCCACCGGATCCAGATCAAAACGGCAGGCCTGAAACGCGGCGCCCGGCTGATCCTTGAGTCTGTCCAAGACATGTTCCGGCAGATTGGTGACATCCACCAGTGTCTCTTCCAGCACACCTTTAATGCCGTTAATGGCGGCGTAGATGTGACCGAATGTCTCAGGGTGGCGTTTTGCCATCTCAATCACACCAATCGCACTGGCATTAAGCACTGCAGTCGGCCCGCCAGCTTGGGCATAGAGAACATTTTTCGATTGGGTCGGGGTTGAATCACTCATAATTTCGCTCATTGTAGAATCGTTTATTGCCATTATAGACGAGTCAAAATTGAAACAGATCTCTTTTTTATGACAGGCCTGATGAATTCATGGCAGGCCTGTCAAACAAGGGATAACGCGCTGTTTGAATTGGTTTTTAACAACCGTTTTCAGGCAGGTCTTAAGCCGGGTTAATGACCAGTGTCTGTTGTTTAACGGCAACGCTCAGAGAGCCATTCAGCAGTTGTTTGATCGGCTCACCAATCAGCAGGGCGCGCCAGCCTGCGATCAAGCTGTTTTGAGGCTCACGAACCATCTGCAGTAGTTCAGCTTTATTGATTAGGTTGTGCAGATTGATCTTGTAGTCCAGCGCTACCTGCTGACACAGGCTCATGCATAGCGTGATCAACACCTCCTCCTGTGGTGAAGCAGACGGCGCCTTTGGCTGCGGTTGAGGCCAGCTTTCCGGGTCTGAGGCAAATACCTGATCAACACAGGCGATCCATTGCGCGCCGTAATCCCGTACCGAAGAGGATTTAACGTGTGGCACCTTATACAGTGCCTCCACCGTTTGCGGCGGGCGTTTACTGATACCAACAATGACTTCGTCACTCATTACCCACTTTTTGGGTTGATTGTTGTCGATGGAGAACTGTTCGCGCCACTGTGCCAGTGCGTGCACTATGGCCAACTGTTTTGGTTTGGCATTACGCACGCCCTTAACCTTGCTGCCAGCCTGCGACGGGTTGGGTTTATACAGGCTCTCATCCAGCAGGGCATCAAAATCCTGCTGCAGTGCCGTTAGTTGTGCCGGGGTTAAGCTGGCGATGATCTGTTCATACAGCGGTGCCAGATAACGCACATCATCCAGAGCGTACTCAATCTGCTGATCGGTCAGCGGACGAGCGTGCCAGTTGGTACGGGTTTGACTCTTTGCCAGCTTGTGGCCGAGTTCCGCTTCCACCACACGGGCAAAGCCGGCAATATCGCCATGTTTGAGAAAGATCGCGGCAATTTGCGTGTCAAAAATAGAGACAGGCATTTTGTGTGCGAGTTGATACAATACCTCAATATCCTGACGGGCGGAGTGGAACACCTTCAGCAGTTGTGGTGCAATCAGCAGGTCAATCAGGCCTGTCAGTTTTCCGGACTGCAAAATCGCCAGGGGATCGATAATAGTCGCTTGGCCCAAGTTATCTTGAATCTGCACTAAACTGAGTTCAGGAAAATAGGTGTCGGTGCGCACAAATTCAGTATCAATGGCGATCCAGTGAATGTTTTCATTGGTTAACAGCTGCTGGCTGAATTGATTGAGTTCGTGTTCGGTCAGGATGGTGGTGTGGGATCTCTTCTTCATCAAGGAAGTTTAAAATTTACCACGGTTTAGAGCAAGTTTTATTGCAAGGAAAGGGCGTGAAAAAACAGAGTATTCATATTTTAGGCATTGCCGGAACCTTTATGGGCGGCATTGC
>CAZNML010000120.1:0-3357 GCA_964574275.1 uncultured Thiosulfatimonas sp.
CTTCGTGAAGATCCCGACATCATTCTTGTTGGGGAGATGCGAGATCTGGAGACCATCCGCCTAGCTCTAACCGCAGCTGAAACCGGCCACTTGGTTTTTGGTACTTTACATACCAGTTCCGCCGCCAAAACCATTGACCGTGTCATTGATGTCTTTCCAGCAAACGAGAAAGAGATGGTGCGTTCAATGCTATCCGAGTCACTGAAAGCGGTAATCGCTCAAACCCTGTTGAAAAAAATCGATGGCGGACGAGTTGCAGCTTATGAAATTATGACCGGGACTTCTGCGATTCGAAACTTGATCCGTGAAGATAAAATTGCCCAGATCAACTCCACCATTCAAACATCAAATCGAATCGGTATGCAGACCCTTGACCAGGATTTGGCCCGCTTAGTCAAAGAGAATCAAATCTCCGTAGAGACCGCGCATTCTAAAGCCAATAATAAAGATAACTTTATCGTCTAAGGTTAGACGGAAAAATAAGTAGTGCAGAGGAAAAAATTATGTTCAACGAAAGCGTAAACGATATTAACGACCTGCTGATCTATTTTAGTAATCAGGGGGGCTCTGACCTGTTCATTACTGCCGGTCGAGAAGCGGTGATGAAAAAAGATGGAGAACTGGTTAACATCACCAAAGAGGTTATCTCTCCTCAGATGGCTAAAGAGATTGCGCACTCTATTATGAACAGTGATCAATTGACACAATTTCAAAACACCAATGAGTGTAACTTTGCCTACCATATCTCAGGAATTGCCCGCTATCGTGTGAACGTTTTTGTACAGCGAGGCACACCTGGCCTGGTGATTCGTTCCGTACATACCGACATTCCAAAATTTGAAACATTAAATCTACCACCGGTGCTCAAAGAGCTGGTGATGGCAAAACGCGGTTTAATTCTGTTTGTCGGGGGGACCGGTTCTGGTAAATCGACCAGTTTAGCCAGTCTGGTCGATATTCGAAATGAAAACACTAAAGGGCATATCATCTCAATTGAAGATCCAATTGAGTTTGTGCATACCCATAAAAACTGCATTGTTACTCAACGAGAAGTGGGCGTTGATACCAACAGCTATGAAGAGGCGTTAAAAAACACCCTACGCCAGGCACCCGATGTCATTCTGATTGGGGAAATCCGTTCACAAGAGACCATGAATCATGCTATCGCTTTTGCCGAAACCGGGCATCTGTGCCTGTCGACACTGCACGCAAACAACACCAACCAAGCCCTTGACCGGATTATTAACTTCTTCCCTCCGGTGCAGAAAAACCATCTGCTGATGGACCTGTCTCTTAATTTACGGGCCATTGTTTCACAGCGACTCATCCCGAGTTTAGGAGGCGGACGTATTGCTGCCGTTGAAGTGATGATTAATACACCAAGAATGCAGGACCTGATCTTTAAAGGCGATATTAACGGCATGAAAAAGCTGATGGAAGACTCGGAAGAGTTGAAAATGCAGACCTTCGATAAGTCGTTATTTGACCTTTATGAGTCAGGTAAAATCAGCTATGAAGAGGCATTGAAAAATGCCGATTCAATGAACAACCTGCGTATTAAAATCAAACTTGAGAGTACACGCACACCACCTGACAATCTGAGTAATATCGAAGGCTTGAGTGACAGTGAGACGACGTTTAAGGTGAAAGATACACCGCCAAAAAAATCGGACTCTCGGTTTTAACCTGCGTCAGCCTCTTAGCTGACACTTGTTCAATCGTGCTCAGCTAACTCTGCAAATCGCCAATACCGACCATACCGCTTTTAAGCTGTTTAACCTGGTCTCTGAGTAAAGCCGCCTCTTCAAAGTCCAAGCTTTTAGCCGCCTTATACATCTCTTTTTCAAGCTTTTTAATCTGAGCGGCTAATTCAGCCGGTTTCAGGTGCTTCATCTCTGGGTTATAGGCCTCTCTGGACTCAGCTACTCTCTTCGTCTGCTTACCGCGCCCGGCTTTACTGGCGTAGGGCGAGTCATCCAAAATATCACTGACTTTTTTGTTCAATGACTGCGGCGTAATCCCCTGTTCCAAGTTATGTTGCATCTGCTTAGCACGACGACGTTCGGTTTCGTCAATCGCTTTTTTCATCGACTTGGTAATTTTATCGGCATACAAAATTGCCTTACCGTTGACGTTTCGCGCCGCGCGCCCCATGGTCTGAATCAGGGAACGATCGGAGCGCAAAAAGCCCTCTTTATCCGCATCCAAAATCGCGACCAGTGCCACCTCTGGAATATCCAAGCCCTCTCTTAACAGGTTAATTCCCACCAGCACATCAAACTCGCCTAAACGCAGATCACGAATGATCTCAATACGCTCTACCGTATCAATATCCGAATGCAGATAACGTACTCTTACCTGGTGCTCCTCCAGATACTCCGTTAAATTTTCCGCCATGCGTTTGGTCAGAGTGGTGACCAGAATTCTCTGCCCCAGCTCGATACGAGGCCGAATTTCACCCAGCAGATCATCAACCTGGGTCAATGCCGGACGCACTTCAACTTCCGGATCCAACAGGCCTGTCGGGCGCACCACCTGCTCCACCATCTCCGAACAGTGCTCCTCCTCATATTTACCAGGAGTCGCAGAGACCAGAATGGTTTGCGGCATCAGGCGCTCAAACTCTTCAAACATCAACGGTCGATTATCCAGAGCGGATGGCAATCTAAAACCATAACCCACCAGATTTTCTTTCCTGGAACGATCGCCCTTATACATACCGCCCACTTGCGGAATAGTGACATGACTTTCATCCACCACTAACAGCGCATTCTTAGGAAAATAGTCCATCAGCGTCGGCGGTGAATTACCGGGTTCTCGACCCGACAGATAACGTGAGTAGTTTTCAATCCCGGTACAGTAACCCAGCTCCAGCATCATCTCAATATCGAGGCGAGTCCGCTCCTCCAGACGCTGAGCTTCAACCAGCTTATGCATTGAGCGCAGTTGCTCCAGGCGCTCCTTTAATTCGACTTTAATCTTCTCAACCGTCTCAACCACCCGTTCTCGCGGCGTGACATAGTGCGACTTAGGATATACCGTAACGCGTGTCGGCTTACCTACCACCTCACCCGTTAAAGGGTCAAACCAGGCAATGCTCTCGACCTCATCATCAAACAGCTCGATACGCACCGCATACTCTTCAGCCTCGGCAGGAAAAATATCAATGACATCACCCCGCACTCGAAATGTTCCGCGCCACAGCTCAATGTCATTACGGTTATACTGCATGGAAGTCAGTCGCGCCAAAATATCACGCTGAGAGATGGTATCACCCAGGCGAACTTGCAGAATCATCTTCAGATACATCTCTGGATCACCCAGACCGTATATCGCCGATACGGTGGCGATCAGAAT
>CAZNML010000120.1:3457-6227 GCA_964574275.1 uncultured Thiosulfatimonas sp.
CCCGTCACCCCTAACAGGGTCTGAAACGCCTCCCCATCCTCCAGCCCTTCTACCAACTTGGCGATCGCTGTCGGCTGATCACCGGCCGGTTGATACTGAGAAACTAATTCAAATGCTTTTGCCACAACAATTCCCTTAAAAACGTCGAAAAAATCCAGTAAAATGGCAGTATTGTTAACACTATACGCGTGTATCTCACTTCTAAAATTCAAAGCAGCAGCGAAGCTGCCGAACTAAGTATTATACAAGCTCAAGCATTTGCGGAGAAATTCAATCAATGGCAAACCTATCTGATCGTGTCAATCGAGTTAAACCTTCCCTTACACTTGTGATTACAGCAAAAGCCGCTGAACTCAAACGAGCGGGAAAAGATATTATTAGCCTAGGTGCCGGTGAGCCTGACTTCGATACGCCAGATCACATAAAAGCTGTCGGTATTGCCGCAATTCAAAATGGGCAAACTCGTTACACGGCGGTAGATGGAACCGCTGATCTAAAAGAGGCTATTCAGGCCAAGTTCAAACGCGACAATAACCTAGAGTTTGGCATGAATCAAATTCTGGTATCGTCTGGCGGAAAGCAGAGCTTCTTTAACCTGTGTCAAGCCGCCTTAAATGACGGCGACGAAGTGATTATTCCAGCACCTTACTGGGTCTCGTACCCAGATATGGCGCTATTAGCAGGAGGTCAACCTGTTATTATCGAAGCGGGAATTGAACAGGGCTTTAAAATCAGCGCTCAGCAGTTAGAAGCGGCGATCACTCCTAAGACCAAGATGTTTGTTCTAAACAGCCCTTCCAACCCAACCGGTGCGGTTTATACCGCAGATGAGCTAAAAGCGCTGGGCCAGGTTTTGGTCAAACACCCGGATATTATTATCGCTTCGGACGATATGTATGAACACATCCTGTTGGATAACACGCCTTTTACCAATATCCTGGAAGTCTGCCCGGAACTAACCGATCGCACCGTGGTGATGAACGGGGTCTCTAAAGCCTACTCAATGACAGGCTGGCGTATTGGCTATGCCGGTGGTCCGGTTGAACTGATTGCCGGCATGCGTAAGGTTCAATCACAAAGCACCTCCAACCCCTGCTCAATCTCTCAGGCCGCTTCGGTTGAAGCTTTGAATGGTTCACAGCAGTGCATTCAGACTATGCTGGTTGAGTTTAAGAAACGTCATGAGTATGTGGTTGAACGCATCAATACCATCCCTGGCTTTAAAGTAATCAAAGCGGCAGGCGCTTTCTATGCCTTTATGGATATCAGCGAAGCGATGGAAATGAAAGGCTATGCAACCGATGCTGAATTTGTTGAAGCGATTCTAGAGCAACAACTTGTTGCTGCAGTTCCGGGCTCCGCTTTCGGTTCCGATAAACACATGCGCATCTCATTTGCGACCAGTATGGAAAATCTAGTGAATGCTTTAGATCGTGTAGAAGCTTTTATGAAAGCTTAAACTGCAAAGATCAATGTTAAAAAACAAGCAGGCCTGATCAATGATTAAAATGATCAGGCCTGTTAGTTTCTAAATATCAAAACCGTAATTTATCTAAAATCATCTGTCCGTTCTCTTAAAAACACCGGAAATCTCGGTAAACCATTTTTAGTCAATCCCATATACTGAAACGTAATCAAACTGCCAACCTGAGGCGGATTTTGACGTTGCTTATCAGTTAAACCACTGCCTATTCGAATCACTCTACTCTTCTGGTTATTCAAATGCTTGAACTGACCGGTATGAATCTGACACTTAAGTGACCCTACCTGCCCCTGGTACTTACCTTTACCCTCAATATAGCCCACTACATGGCACTCAGCATCTTGCTTCTGCTTGAGTTTCAATGCCGTGGATGAACGACCCGTGTGATAGCTTTCATTAGGATCTCGAATCACAACACCCTCTCCACCAAGCGCAATGACCTGTGCATGATATTGATGAAGCTGCTGTTTCGATTTAACAGGAATCTGCTGAATAATTTGGATTACGGAACTCGAAGAAGCGCTTAAATAGCGTTGCAAGACAGCTAACCTTTGCAATAAGCCACCAGGCTGATTGGGCACTTCAAACACTTGGTAATGGAGGTTTTTCCAAGCTGTATGCGGAGACTTTTTATTAGTGATCGAAACGGTTTCTGCAAAAGCGTTGCGTCCTAACCATAACTCGCCATCCAACTCGAACGGAGGAAAATCTCTTACAAACCAATCTGGCGCAGCAAACGCTTTCCCGTTTCTGCTCATCAGCTGCTTACCATCCCAGTATGCTCGAACACCATCCAATTTCTCACTCATTAACCATCCGTTACCACCTTGTTCAGAGTGACGGGGCTCTAACAAAAGCAGGGCAGCCTTGTCTGATTTTAATGGCTGAGCCAGAGCTACAGAGCCAACTGCACTCCACCAACAAAAAAGGCCCAGCATCACTGCCAGGCCTCTATTACTCATTGCGGAGTATGTACACTTTAGACAAATCATACTTTAACTGGACTCACCAAAACGCAAGTCCGCTCGAATCTTCTCCAATGTCTTCTCGCCAATCCCTTTTACATTTAAAAGATCTTCTGGCTTGCTGCAGTTATTCTGCTTGCAATATTCAGAAATCGCCGCCGCTTTAGTCGGCCCCACTCCTTTCAATGCAATTGCAATCTCCTCTGCCGCCGCCTTATTGACATTAACCGGCCCTGCCAAAACATTCAGAGAGAATAATAACGCACCAACTGATAATCCAATTTTTAAAATCATAACCACCCCTTTAAAATATATGACCAAT
>CAZNML010000121.1:0-6211 GCA_964574275.1 uncultured Thiosulfatimonas sp.
CAGATGATTATGGCGGAAGTGCATAAAAAAGGCATGCAGCAGAATATTAAACTGGGGCCGGGCGGGATTCGCGAGGTCGAGTTTATTGCACAGGCCTTTCAGTTGGTGCATGGCGGGCGTGACCGTGGTTTGCAGGGACGTCGCCTGATGCCGACCTTAGAGTATCTGCAGCAACGCTCCTATCTGCAACAGCCTGAGTTTGAGGGCTTGATGGCCGCTTATGTGTTTCTGCGCCGTGCTGAAAACCGTTTGCAGGAGTGGAATGATCAGCAGACGCATGACCTGCCTGCTGAAGAGACGCAGCAACTTGCTTTAGCGAACTCACTCGGTTTTGAAAGTTATGCTGATTTTCTTGCGGTGCTGGATCAGCATCGAAACTTTGTTGAAGCACAGTTTGAAGCCGTGTTTGCCGTGGATGAGGTGGCCGAAGAGGTCAGTGATATGGCCAAGGTGTGGATGAGTAACTTTGAAACGGAAGACGATTTGAATGATTTGCAGGTCGATGAGCCAGCTGTTTTCTTGAAACATATGCAGGTGTTTAAACAGGGCAGAGCGGTTGCCCGCCTGGGTAAAGAGGGGGTGGAGCGTTTAAATGCTCTGATGCCGCTGCTGTTAACCGAGCTGTTTAAACAGGACTACAGTGAAGCGGCATTAAATAGAGTATTAAAAATCATAGAAAATGTGCTGCAGCGCAGCGTCTATTTGGTGCTGTTAAAAGAGAATCCGCAGGCGTTAACCAACTTAATTAAGCTGGTGGAGGTCAGCCCCTGGCTGACGGATATGCTGGCGAAGTATCCGGCACTGATGGATCAGCTGCTGGATGAGCGCAGTCTGTATGCTCCGCTGGAGCCGGATGCGCTTAACGCTGAAGTCAGTCATCTGCTAGAGGAGGTGGGTGACGATGAGGAGCGTTTTATGGAACAGATTCGTCAATGGCGTCATGCGCAGGTGTTTAAGGTGGCGGCCGCGGATGTCACCGGGCAGGTGCCAATTATGAAGGTTAGTGACTACCTGACCTGGGTTGCGGAGGCGGTGTTAAATGGCGTGGTGGCCTTTGCCTGGAAGTTGATGGTCAGCAAAAACGGTGTGCCGGGTGGGCTGGATGAGGCCAGTCTGCGTAACCCATTTTTGGTACTCGGTTACGGTAAGGTCGGCGGCATTGAACTCGGTTATGGCTCGGATCTGGATATTGTGCTGCTCTATCAGGGCGTCAATCCAAGTGCCTCTGCCACTAATGAACGTGGTCGACAGATCGGTAATTCGGTCTACTTTGTGCGAATGGGGCAGAAGGTGATTTCGCTAATGACCACCTTGATGCCGGCTGGTGTGTTGTATGAAGTGGATACGCGTCTGCGTCCCAATGGCGCATCCGGCATGATGGTGACCGACTTTGACAGTTTTAAGGCCTATATTGAGAATAAGGCGTGGAACTGGGAGCACCAGGCTCTGGTGCGAGCGCGAGCGGTAGTCGGTGATGCGCAGAGTGTGTCAGCCTTTAACACATTCAAACAGCAGTTTATTCAGCAGCAGCGAGAGCCGGACACGGTGCGTGACGAGGTGGTGGATATGCGCAAAAAGATGCAGCAAGCTTTGGATAAAAGCAGTGCCGAGCAGTTCGACCTTAAGCAGGGGGCAGGCGGCATAGTCGATATTGAGTTTATGATGCAGTATCTGGTGTTAGCCTACGCCAATCGTTACCCGCAGCTGATCGAGTATAGTGATAATGTGCGCATTTTAGAGGCGGTTTCTCAGGCGGGGCTGTTGTCTGCCGAAGAGGCAGGGCAGTTGTCAGAGGCCTATAAGGTCTATCGTTCAAAGTATCACCGTCTGGCACTGCAGAATGAGAAATCACTGGTGCCGCAAAGCTGTTACCCGGCGGAACGTGAGGCGGTGCAACGCGTTTGGAATAGAATAATGCTTAATAAATAGAGTGTTCTTTAAGGCTAAGGTCGTTAACGAGTTAGGAAAGAGATGGGTTTATCTGCACTAAAAAATGGATTTGCTTGGTTTGGCTCAATCGGCGCTGTGCTGTTATTGATGCTGTCGCTGCCTGTATTTGCCAGTAATCAGCTGGTGCTTGGGGTCTATGCCTACCAGTCTAAAGAGCGGGTTACTCAGCAGTATCAGGCATTTGCAGATTATCTATCACGGCAGGTGGAGGGTGCAGATATCAAGCTCTCTGTGTTGAATGCAGATGAGTTGCAGCAGGGGGTACGAAATGGAGAGGTTGATCTGTTGCTTTCCAATCCGAGTCTATTTGAGATACTGAGAAGTGAAGAGGCTTTTTCCGGTGCTCTGGCTACTGTAGAGATGTTAAGAGGGCGCTACGCAACCAGTCAATTGGGTGGGGTGATGTTCCGTTTGGCAGATCAGACCGGAGCTGCCGATATCCATAGTCTGGCGGGTAAACAAATAGCGATTCCAACCTGGAGTAATACCGGAGCTTATCGTGTACCGCTGTATGAGGCGGTGCTTGCCGGGGTTGAGCAGCAGAGCATGCAGTTTGTCCTGACCGGCAATAATGACTCGGTGGTTGAGGCGGTGCTGAATGGGCAGGCCGATGTCGGTTTTGTGCGCACCGGAATTCTGGAATATTGGATCGATCAGGGCAGGCTGGATGCTTCTGCCATTCAAATCATTAACTCTAAGCAGAGCAAGGCCTTTCCTTATCGCTTGTCCACCCGGCTCTACCCGGAGTGGCCGTTTGTGGTCGCTTCAGATGTGGATGAGTCGGTAGTCAGACAGATTGCAGTAGCTCTATACTCGCTGGATGCTAGCCATCCGGCGGCTAAGCAGGCCGGGATTGCCGGGTTTGTGCCGCCTTTGGACTATCTGCCGTTGCAGGAGATGTTGCGAGACCTGCGTTTACCGCCCTACCACAAGACACCGGAGTTCTCTCTACTGGAGGCGATTCAGCAGCACCTGGTTGGTGTAATTATCTTCTCTATGTTTTTTCTGTTGCTGTTAGTCGCTTTTGTCAGTTCACACTTGTTGCGTCTGAAGTTAAAAAGAAAGACACAGAGTCTGGATGAGATCCTGCTGGCGACAGAGGCGATCACCTGGGAGTGGGATCTTGTATCCAGTACTGTGGTCTTCAATGATCCATGGCCGTGGGAGCGGGTTATCGGTTATAGAGCAGATGAGCTGGCTCATACCTTTATGGATACCTGGTGGTCACTGGCACACCCGGCGGATCGTAAGGTGGCGCTGAAAAAGTTGAAATCGCATCTGCAGGGCAAGAGTGACTTATATGAGACTGAGATGCGAGTGCGCCATAAGGATGGGCACTGGGTTTGGATTTTAGCCAGAGGGCGAGTGGTCGAGTGGGATAAAAATAGTCAGCCGTTGCGCCTCTCTGGAATACATACTGATATTGACCACTTGAAACAGACTCAGTTATTGCTGGAGCTAAAAACTGAGCGAGATCAAGCACTGCTCAAACTGCCGATCGCTGCGGAGACGATGAACGAATATGCCTTTATGCAGTACGGGCAGGAGCTGACCGAAGAGCTCACTCAAAGCAGTATCTCGTTTATACACCTGTTTAATGAGAAGCAAGCCGAGATCGAGATGGTGGCCTGGTCAAAACGCACTATTGAAGAGTACTGTCATATTGAACTTTACGATAAGCATTATCCGATGCAGCAGGCCGGTATTTGGGCCAACTCGGCACGCGAAAAACGGCCTTTTGTGGTCAATGACTACCAGGCGTATCCTGAAAAAAACGGTATGCCGGAGGGGCATGCATCATTGGATCGCATGATTTCGGTGCCGGTTATTGAAGATGATCGCGTAGTGATGATGACCGGTGTGGGGAATAAGGACACAGATTACACCGAGCTGGATGTTGAGACGGTGCAACTGATCTCCAATGAGATTTGGCGGCTGGTGCAACATAAACGCATTCAGAAAGCGATTGTGCAGCAGACTGAGAAGTTTAAGGGCTTGGTCAACCATTTAGGGGACAACTATGTGGTCTTTTCTCACTCGGGCATTAAGGGAGAGGTGCTCTATATCAGTGATACGGTGAGTCATGTTTTCGGACTGCAGCCGGATCAGGTTGTGGGTAAGAGTTGGCAAACCCTGGTGAACTGGACAGTGGAATCACTGCGAAATGCGCAGAGCGGAATCAAACAGCTACTCTCCAAGGAGGTGGAATATTTAGAGCTGGATATGGCGTTTCAGCACTCGAATGGTGAATTACGCTTTATTCGTATATCTGAGCACGCTGTCTGGGATGAAAAGGGCAGCTTGGTCAGTGTAGATGGGTTGGTACAGCATATGACGCGTGAGCATTATGAGCAGGTTGCGTTACAGCAGGCGGCCAGTGTCTTTGAGCATGCGCAGGAGGGGATTTTGATTGCGGATGCTCAAGGGAAGATCCTGAATGTAAACAGAGGCTTTACTGACATTACTGGTTATACGCTGGATGAGGTGAAAGGTAAGGATCCGAAGCTTCTAGGCTCCGGCCGACAGAGTAAAGCGTTCTATAAACAGATGTGGCAGGCCTTGAACTTTAAGGGAAGCTGGAGTGGCGAGATCTGGAACCGACGTAAGAGTGGCGAAGTCTACCCGCAAAAAATTAATATTAATGTCTCCTTCTCCCCTAAAGGCGAGGTAGAGCAGTATGTGGCGCTATTCTCGGATATCTCAATAGAGAAGGAGCAGCAGAAAGAGCTGGAGTTTATCGCCCATTATGACCCTCTGACCAAGCTGCCAAATCGTGTGCTGTTGACAGATCGTGTCACGCAGGCGATCGCCTACAGTCAGCGTCACCAGACCTCTTTGGCGGTGATGTTTTTAGATCTGGATGGTTTTAAAGCCATTAATGATCAATATGGGCATCGATCTGGGGATGCGGTGTTAGAGGTGTTGGCGGGTCGTTTTAACAGCAGTACTCGTCAGGAGGATACCATTGCCCGAATGGGTGGGGATGAGTTTGTCGCTGTCTTTAATGAGGTGGAAGCCGGAACTGATCTGCACCATCTGGTTGAACGCTTTCTGTTTGATGCTAATACGCCTGTCCACTTTGATGGCCAGGAACTTCAGGTTTCAGCCAGTATCGGGGTGGTGAGTTACAAACATTGTGACCCTGATATTTCTGCGGATCAGCTGTTCCGTAAGGCGGATCAGGCTATGTACCGAGCCAAAATGGCGGGTAAAAACCAGGTCTACTATTTTGAGAGTGTGGCTGATGATGAGCAGGTGCATGATCATAAGCAGTTGGAGATGTTGCAGAAGATTGAGCGAGCGATGCATGAGCAGCAGCTGGAGTTGTTCTATCAGCCGAAAGTAAATATGTGTAGTGGTGAGTTGGTCTCCTTTGAGGCGCTGATTCGCTGGCGTGACCCGGAGCATGGTTTGGTGCCTCCGGTGGCGTTTTTGCCGTTTCTGGAAAACCAACCGCTGTCTATTGAGCTGGGGTATTGGGTGATCGAGTCTGCTTTGCAGCAGCTTGAAAAGTGGCAGCAAGAGGGGCAGGTTTTTAGTGTCAGCGTTAATGTGGATGGAGAGCTGATTGAGCAGGTGGACTTTGGTCAGCGTCTGCAGGCGTTGTTAGAGAGGTATTCAACCATTGATCCAGGCCTGCTGACTTTGGAGTTGCTTGAGAGTTCTGCGCTGAATGATATCAATCATGTCTCTGAGGTGATTAACAGTATTCGCTCAATGGGGGTGCGCTTTGCCATTGATGATTTTGGTACCGGTTATGCATCGCTGAACTATCTAAAACAGCTGCCGGTTAATGAGCTCAAGGTTGATCAGGAGTTTGTTAAGGATATTTTTGAGCAGCCTCAGGGGATCGCTATTATGGAGGGCGTGTTGTCGATGGCACGAGCCTTTAACCTTAAAGTGGTGGCCGAAGGGGTGGAGAGTCCGCAGCATATAGATGTATTGCTGAAACTGGGTGTTGAGTTGATGCAAGGCTATGCGATTGCTCGTCCAATGCCGAACAGTGAGGTGTTGCCGTGGCTGTCATCCTGGGAGTGGGATGAGGCCTACAGTCAGGTCGGTAAGCTGGATCCACAAGCGATCTCTGCTCTGGTGGCGGTGATGGAGCATCAGCGTTGGTTTGCAAAAATTGAGCGTTATCTGGCCGGTGAAACGGGAACGGTACCGGATATTGTGGCGCGGTATAACTGTGGTTTTGGTCGCTGGCCGTATAACCAGGCTCAAGCTGAAATGAAGAGTGCCGAGTTATTGACTACGCTGG
>CAZNML010000122.1:0-6120 GCA_964574275.1 uncultured Thiosulfatimonas sp.
ATCAGTTATTGCATCCATGGTTGATTACCAAGCCTTTTTCAATAAGTGGATCAAGTTCTCGCCCGCTTTAGCAAGCTGTTGATTATTCTTGATGACTTGCAAATTCGGAGCAGATAGTTCGGAGAATTCTGCTGCTCGCTGAATGCGTTTATCGATTTGCTGTTCGCTTTCTCGGCCACGTTCAACCAGGCGCTGGAGCAACAGTGTCGGATCAACTTGAATCAATACCGGAATCAAGCCTGGGTGTTTGCGAATCGCATCCGCTAAATAAGCTCGCGAACCATTCATCACCACATTCAAACCTTTGTCTAGCCAGTTATCCACTTCAATGCCGATGCCGTAGTACAAATTATGCGACTGCCAATCAAATTTAAAACAACCCTGCTCTAAACGACTTTGAAACTCAGACTCAGAGAGTTGAATATGGTTCTCACCCTGCAACTCCACCGGACGGGTGATGTAGCGATGGGCAAACACCACTGCCTCACCCTCCAATCTTTGGCGAGCATAACGCAGCAAACTGTCTTTGCCTACCCCCGAGGCACCGATGACATAGAACAACTTACCCGACGGTTTGTGATTAGCCATGGTCATAACAGGCCTTATAAGCTTGCACACCGGCAACATAGACGTCAGACACTTGAACCAGACCATCAAGTTCATGCACTATAATCAAGTCCGCTCGTTTACCCACGGCAATAGTTCCTCGATCATCCAGCTTCGCCGCCTTAGCAGGTTTTTTTGTCACCAGTTGGATTGCTTGAGGTAGAGAAAGCTCCGTTACCTCAGCGAGTTTAAAAACTGACACAACCAGCGTAGCAGGCGCGTAATCCGCACAAAGGCAATCACAGACACCCGCGTTAACCGCATCGATGGCGCGCATGGAACCAGATTGACTCTTGCCTCGCAACACGTTTGGCGCCCCCATAATCGTGCTCATGCCTTTTTCTCTGGCGTACTCAGCCGTTTCCATATTGATCGGAAACTCCGAGATATCCACGCCTAAGGCGACCATTGTATCAACGCGTTCCTTACAGTCATCATCATGTGAAGCCACCGCTATACCGTGCTTATGTGCGGTTTCTACCAATAGTTCAACGCGATCCATCGCGCCTTCCGCCTGCACCTGTTTATAAGCAATCAACTCATCCAGTTCTGTCTCGGATTTCTGATAGCTTTTACCAAAGTAAGCTTTATAGGCCGCAAGATCCTTGAACTGACCCTGCCCAGGCGTATGATCCATTAACGAGACCAAGTGCATCTCTTGTTTTGCCATTAATTCCATCAAGATTGGCAGCCCATCCGGATCGGTGATTTCATAACGGCAATGCACGCGGTTATCCACCAAAGCATGTGGCTGGAAGCGGTTTACCGATTCTGCAATTTCCTTGGCGAACTGGTTGTTACGTACTCCCAACTCATCATTGGCAAAAGACAAAGCATGAAATACCGTAGTAATCCCCGCGGCCGCATTGCGTTTATCCGCTTGGGCACAAGCAAAGTTAACCGGGAAATGCACATTAGGACGAGGCTCCACCTCTTTTTCCAGAGCATCACAGTGTAGATCAATCATACCCGGCATCAACGTTTTACCACAGGCATCGATGGTTTCAACACCTTCTGGTAGCTCTTGAGGATTGATTGCACTGATCACACCATCTTCAATCAATAAACTGGTAGCGTGCAGGATGTCATCTTCTAAAATGATTTCGGCGTTAATAATAAGTAAAGGACGACTGTTCATAATTATGCAACCTCATTCGAAGCTTGAGTAAAAAAATGTTCTGTTCCAACTGGCGGTTCCAGGCGAACCACGTGCTCTGCCAAACGATCCACCAGCTGCATATCGTGAAAAATGGCAACCATCGCTGTACCTGAACTCTTTAGATCATTAATAATTTCAACCACTCTATCGGTAGTTTTTGCGTCCAAACTGGCAGTTGGTTCATCAAGCAACAACAAACGCGGTTGCGCCAATAGCCCTCTAGCCAGATTAACTCGCTGTTTTTCTCCACCGGAAAAAGTCGCTGGCGAGATCCCCCATAAACGTTTGGGAAGGTTTAATTGACTGAGAATCACATGGGCCTTGTCTAGTGCCTCCTGCTTGGCAACCCCTTTGAGGATCAACGGCATAGCCACAATATCCTCGGTGGACTGACGTGGTAAGGTATGTAAAAACTGAGTAACAAAACCGATCTCTTCCTGGCGCAACTCCAATATTTCATGCTCATCAGCTGTTGCCAGATTAACCTGAGTACCTTCTTGATTGGTGAATAACAACTTTCCGCTGCTTGGCAGGTAGGTGCGATAAATGCTTTTCAAAACCGATGATTTACCCGCACCCGTAGGTCCCACTAAAGCCGGCAATTGCCCCGCATAGGCCTCAAGATTGACATTACTTGAAGAAGGCAACTCTTTACCCTGTTCGTGCAGAATAAAGGTCTTGGAAAAGTTCTCTACTTTCAGAATCGGTTGAATGCTCATTTTAATTCTCTTTTCTGTGTTGCATCGCTGGAGAGCCTATCTCATAGAGCCGAAGCGACCAGTCTTTGTGTATAGGCTTGCTGAGGATCTTCGAGGATTTGATCGGTCAATCCCGACTCGATAATGCGTCCATATTTCATCACAATGGTGCGCCCAGCCAACAAACGAATAACCCCTAGATCGTGGGTAACCACAATCATTGCAGTATGGCTTTCTCGCTGGATTTCCATAATCAAATCGAGAATCGCCGCCTGAACCGACAAATCCAATCCGGTGGTCACCTCATCTAAAAATAATAGTGGCGGATTGGTTGCCAACGCTTTGGCAATCTGTACACGTTGCTGCATACCGCCAGAAAAGTTCTTCGGCATCTCATCCATACGTTCAGTCAACACTTCCGTACGTTTCAAAAGTTCTGTGGCACGGTTACGGATTTCGCTGTAATTGGATAAGCTACTCATCACCAGGCGTTCGGCAATATTACCTCCAGCAGAAACATTGAAGTTCAAGCCTAGCACCGGGTTCTGGTAGACCATGCCAAAACGGTGATTGCGCAAATGGCGTTTCTGTTGAGCATTGAGAGCAAAGAGGTCGAACTCCTTATCACCATCAAAAAAAGTCGCTTCACCACGGGTCGGTTCCTCATCAAAAAACAGGTTTTTCACTGAGGTAGATTTACCAGAGCCGGACTCTCCCATAATGCCTAGAATCTCGCCCTTGTAGAGGTCGAAACTGACATTGTGTGCCGCCACCACCGAACCGCAATGCGGGCAGATATTGGTGTTCTTATCAGGCCCGGTCGACTCAATACATTGACTGCAACCCTTGCCATAAATTTTCGAGAGATTGCGTACTGACAGAACTTTAGGATTAATCATTTTTCACCCCTGCCTTAGCCATTGCCTGCCGCTGTTCTTGCTGTTGTTGGCAGTAATCCGAGTCTGAGCACTGATACCTTTTTTCACCAGTACGGGCATCTAGAAATTCATCTAAAAAGCTATGATCACAACCACAACGGAAACAGCAACGGCGCTGGCCATTTTCATCGACAAAATTTTCAACTCTAAAAGGCACGTCATCAAACTCCAAAGGCTCGGCACGGGTATAAGGAGGCACCGCGTAGATTTTTTTCTCACGTCCTGCTCCCAATAGAATCAGCGCTTTGGACTGATTCATTTTCGGTACATCCCAACGCGGAATTGGCGATGGGTCAATGACGTAATGGCCATTGATTCGGGTCGGATAGCGGTGAGAAATGGTGATTTCATTGAACTTAACAATGTCCTCATACAGCTTAACCAACAAGCGCGAGTAATCCGCTTCACCATGCATGATTTTGCGCTGGTCTTCTGAAGGTTCAACCACCACCAAAGCATCCGGATAAGGCACTTGCAAGACCATCAACTGGTCTTCTCTAAGTGGCTGTTCAGGAATACGATGACGTGACTGGATAAGATTGGCTTCGCCCACTTTGGTTGTGGTCTGCACGCCAGGACAGGTCATCTCAATAAAGCTACGCAGGTTCACAGCATTCACCGAGTCGTCAGAACCCTGATCAATCACTTTCAAAGTGTCTTCTTTGCCAATCAACGACAAAGTCAATTGCAAACCGCCCGTACCAAACCCTCTACCCATCGGCATCTCTCTGCTGGAGTACGGTACTTGATAACCTGGGATAGCAATCGCTTTGAGGACACTGCGGCGAATCTCTTTTTTTGCATATTCATCCAAAAAACCGAAATTGTAGTCAGCTGAAGTGGTGCGAAATGGGATATTCGACAAATCAGAGTTATTGGTCATGCTGCTCTCCTGAAGCCTTGCCATGTTGCTGTTGAGTGGCTCTGAGTCGATCCATGTCCGACTGGAAAGTCACGTAATGTGGCATTTTGTAGTGGGTACAGAAACCCATAGAATCGATACCATCGATATGCAGTAGCACAAACTCCGGATCTTCCGATGGGTTGCTCGGGCCATCTTTCATTCCCTTCTGCAGGGAACGATCCAAAATGGCCATGGAAATGGCCTTTACTTCATTGTGACCAAGGCAAGCGCCATAACCTAAACCGAAAGTCGGTTTGCTACCGTCTTCCTCATCGTCATACATGGCGACCACTTCACATTCGGTCATCAATACCTCACCAGCCTCAATGAGCTCACCGGTAATCGGGTGCGGCATCATCACCGGTAAATACCCCACTCGCAACTCAGCAACTGTCGGGTGAATGTCACCATAACCGCGCATATTGGAATAAGCCATAGCCAGGATAGAACCGGTTTCAGAGCGTGCCATGGTGGATAGCGCCGCTGATCGAGGCACAGGGAAAACTAGTGGTTCACGGGTAATATCGAATGGAGTTTGTTGTTTGCAGCTCTCATCGACTTCTGGCAGAAGCCCCTCTTCACGTAAGGCATCAAGCACTTTGGGGAAGCTATCTGGGATCTCGTCATAACGATTATCCTGCAGCCATTTTGAGGCAATCTCTTTGAAGCTCTCCGGTGATTCATCCAACAGCTCAGTACGCATCAAACGCAAGGCATAATCAGTGCTCGCTCCCAGCATTTGACCACCAGGAATGTCTTTGAAAGACGCCGAGATACGGCGCACCACGCGCATGCTACCCGTATCAATTACCGGTGTCTCAGTCAGGCGCGGTTTGGTCGACCGATAAGCTCTTAAGGCAAACGAAGCTTCAAGCGTATCACCCAAACTCTGTTTAATCGCCAATGAGGCGAGTTTTGGGTGGTACAAACCACCCTCAGAAATAATCCGGCTGTGCAGAAAATACAGTTGATTTTCTATGGTGTCTAAATCTAGAGGGTTACCCTCTTCACCCTGTCGGGTACGGATGAAGTCCAATAGCTTTTCAGCGCCCTCTATCGCTTTACCGCCACCTTTAATGGCCACATAACTCATGAGCCAGCTCCTTTCTTCAAGGTGGTATCAGAATCGATAACCTCAACTTGTGTGCTACGTGGCAGGCACATCACCTGATCTTCGCTGACCAGAATACAATCCACCCCTAATGGAAAATCCGCACACCACAGGTTACGTTGTTGTGGCCACTGAGGGTGACAACCGGTCACAAAAACAACTTCGTTTTCAGATATTCCCGGCCCACTCAATCTAAGTTGGATATCACCTTGCTGTTTACAGAGTTTTTCAACACAGCAAATCAGTGTTGCGGCATAGTCTGGCGATGCCAGAGTTCCCAGTGTAGGCTCAAAGTCAGGCATATTCTGCATATCACACAAAACGAAATTCGCCGTTTCAGCTTCTGCTTTTTTGGCCTGTAGCATTGGCCACTGCTCATCACTAAGCAAACCAGCGACATCCGCCAGTGATACTTCAGCATCCAGCAACGTCGCCAGTAGTGCTAGATAGGCTGTGGAGGTTCCTTGCCATTTTGACCACTGTTCCACTTTTCCAGGGCGCGACATGGCCTGCATTAAACTGTTAAATAAAGACTGCTGGGTGTCGGCTAACCAGATCGCTTCAATATCGGCATGTAAAATAGAACTATTAATCACTCTCTAATCCACTGTTTACTCTGTTGTTTCCAGTAATGAAAAATCGACAGCGGTAGATCCCAGCATCGCTTTTCGTGTTTGTGTCTCTTGTTGAAAATCCGCTTCACC
>CAZNML010000123.1:0-5883 GCA_964574275.1 uncultured Thiosulfatimonas sp.
GTACTCATGCTCATCTTCATGGCCATGGTGGTGCTCATGCTCATGATGATCTTGCTGTTGTTCATGTTGCTCTGCATGAAACGGATGAACCGCAGCATGCACTACCCCTGCCGTTTGTGAGAATACAAACAGCATACTGAGAACCCATGGCAGCCAAACATACTTAAAAGTCATAAGGCTAAATTATAAAGATTCATTAGAAAAATTGCAGAGCAATCCCTAATAATAAAAAGCAGCAGGCCTGCTCATTTTAAATTTTTTATGTGAAAGTCATAATTGCGAATTATTATTTGTATAATCATTAAAACTACGAACTTAAACACTGGGTAAAAAATTATGGCGATCTCCCCTTTTGCTGGCAAAAAAGCCCCGGCTGAACTGCTGGAAAACATCCCTCAACTGATGAGCGACTACTACAATCTGAAACCGGATGTCTCCAATCCGGATCAAACCGTCAGCTTTGGTACTTCCGGCCATCGCGGCTGCTCCAGCAAAACCACTTTTAATGAAGATCATATCGCCGCCATCTGTCAGGCTATTGTTGAATACCGTCATCTGCACAATACCATTGGCCCGATGTATATCGGGATGGACACCCATGCTCTGTCTGCAGCGGCACACGCCACCGCCATTCAGGTGTTTGCCGCCAATGGCGTTCAGGTCATTATTCAATCCAATGGTCGTTACACGCCAACACCGGTGGTCTCCAATGCCATCCTCAGTTACAACGAAGGCCGTCAGGGCGGCCTGGCAGACGGGGTGATCATCACGCCGTCGCACAACCCGCCACAGGACGGCGGTTTCAAATACAACCCGCCAACCGGAGGACCGGCCGATACCGAAGCCACCTCATGGATTCAAGATCGAGCAAATGCCATGATTGCCGACGGTATGCAAGAGGTCAAACGCATTAGCCTTAAAGAGGCGATGGATTCTGAATTTGTCACTCCGACCGACCTGATTACCCCTTATGTGGAGAATCTGGATAAGGTGATCAATATGCAGGCGATCAAACAGGCCGGACTTAAACTGGCGATTGATCCAATGGGCGGCGCCGCAGTCGATTTCTGGCAGCCGATCGCCGAGCACTACGGTTTGGATCTAGAGATTGTCAATCCGCAGGTGGATGCCACCTTCTCCTTTATGCATGTTGATAAGGACGGCAAAATCCGCATGGACTGCTCCTCACCCTATGCCATGGCGGGGCTGATCGACCTGAAAGACAACTTTGATCTGGCGTTCGGTAATGACCCGGATGTTGATCGTCACGGCATTGTCACCAAGTCGGTTGGATTGATGAACCCGAACCACTATCTGGCGGTGGTGATTCAGTATCTGTTCAGCCATCGTCCACAGTGGCCGCACAATGCCGCGGTCGGTAAAACGCTGGTCTCCAGCTCCATGATCGATCGCGTAGCGGCAGACATGAACCTCAACCTGAACGAAGTGCCGGTTGGTTTTAAGTGGTTTGTCGATGGTCTGCAGAGCGGCGAATTTGGTTTTGGCGGCGAAGAGTCGGCTGGCGCCTCCTTCCTGCGTTTTGATGGTGGCCCATGGAGTACCGATAAAGACGGCATTATTCTCAACCTGTTAGCCGCTGAAATTACCGCGGTCACCGGCAAAGATCCTGGCGAGCTCTATCAGCAGCTAACTGAACAATTCGGCAACCCAATCTACAGCCGCATTGATGCACCGGCCAACCGTGAACAGAAAGCGATCCTGAGCAATCTGTCACCGGAGATGGTCAAGGCCGATACGCTGGCGGGCGAAACCATCACCGCCAAACTGACGCATGCACCGGGCAATGGCGCGGCCATCGGCGGCCTGAAAATCACTACCGAGAACGGCTGGTTTGCGGCACGCCCATCCGGCACCGAAGACATCTACAAGATCTATGCCGAGAGCTTTAAGGACCAAGCTCATCTGGATGCCATCCTTGACGAAGCGAAAACCATTGTGGCTGACGCGCTGAAATAAACCGCACTGTCACTTATCAGGCCTGCTCAAATGACCAAAGACTCCGCCCAACCGATAAAAACCATCTCACTGGTTCTAGGCAGTGGCGGCGCCCGTGGTCTGGCGCATATCGGCATTATCCGCTGGCTGGAGGAGCACCACTACCAGATCCAGTCGATCTCCGGCAGCTCAATCGGTGCGCTGATTGGCGGCCTCTACGCCACCGGAAAGCTCGATGAGTTTGAACACTGGCTCAACCATCTCTCCAATACCGACATTCTGGCACTGATGGACATCGCCTGGGATCGCAGCGGCCTGATCAAAGGCGATAAGTTACGTCGTGTGTTAAAAAAGATGATCGGCAACCCTAAAATTGAAGAGCTGCCGATCCCCTATACTGCGGTAGCCACCGATATTCACCATGAGAAAGAGGTGTGGCTGCAAAAGGGCTCGCTGATCGACGCCATGCGCGCCTCCTACTCGCTGCCGATGGTGTTTACGCCGCAAAAGTACAAAGGGCTGACACTGATTGATGGCGGTGTACTCAACCCGGTGCCGATCGCGCCCACCTTTGGGGACGAGAGCGATTTGACCATTGCGGTCAATCTCGGTGCCAAAGCGCAGACTCAAACCATCATAGAGAGTATCGAGCAGACGGAGTCACAGGACTCATGGCTGTCCGATTTTGATGAACTGGTCACCAATATCAAAGCGTTTTTTGTCAAGGAGGAGAGCCGTTTCGAGCAGCCCTTTAACTGGGATGTTTATGACATCAGCAATAAGGCGTTTGACAGTATGCAGAGCAGTATTGCGCGCCAACAGCTGGCGGCCTACCCACCTGATATTACCATCGACATTCCACGTAATGCCTGCGGCATGCTGGAGTTCACCCGCGTCAAAGAGATGGTGGATTTAGGCTACCAAACCGCTGAAAAAACCTTTGGGATTTAACGCAGAACCGCCCTCAATAACATAAAATCCGCTCACACCTTATCCAAACCAGCAGACCTGCTGGCGACATACTACCACCTTAGCCCCGTTCTGTAACCGACTTGTATCACCTGAAAAAATACACTACTATGAGTCATAATACTGATCTGAAATAAGCCTTCACGACCATAACAGGAAAACGATATGCAGATTCTAAAAAAACCGCTAAGCGCCCTGACTGTCAGTGGACTCTCTATCGTATTGATCACCGCTTGCAGCGCACCTAAACAGGCGGACAACACGCACGTCAATACCGATAAAAAACACATTACTGAGTTGCAGCAGGTAATGCGCGAACTGGACCAGGTGCTACACAGCAGTGAGCACCAAAACCCGCTGGAGTATGAGGATGTGCAGCGCCGCAATGCACTGCGTTTATCCACTAAGATTGAAACCTCCGCTGTGCGCATGCAACTGGCCGCGGCCAACTACCCACACATACAGAACGACCCCAAGGCGCTGCAACAGTACCTGAGCTATATCGAAACCTTTAAGCAGCAAGGACAGGTGATTCAACAGCTGGCACAGAGTTATCAGCTGGAGCAACTGCCCAGTGCGATACGCAAGCTGAATGGCACCTGCGTCGCTTGTCACAGTCAATTTCAGAACACCAAGTAGTACAGGAGCGTGCATATGAAACCCTTACATACTGCTATGATCGCTGTAATGCTCTCTACGCCTTTGCAAGTGCAGGCGCAGCAACTGAGTGAGGTTCAGCTGCTGAAACAGCAGCTTAAACTGCTGCAGCAACGTATTGAAGCACTCGAAGCTAAACAGACTCAAGCCGCTACTGCAACAACATCCGTCTCCAGCAAGCCGCCATCCACATCCCCAACGCCATCGCAGCAAGCTTCCAAAGTTGCACAGGCCGCTCCGGCTTCAAAGGGCACCATTGAACTGAAACAGGAAAAAACCGTGATGTCGATTGGCGGGCGTCTGCAACTGAATGCATTTTTAAGCTCACCCGAAGTCTCTTATGGCGCCAAAAGTGTGCCGGTACCGGAAATCAGTGGGGAAGACGGTCAGTTCAGTATGAATGCACGTGACAGCCGTATCTGGATCAAGACCCAAACCCCTACCTCTGCTGGTGTTTTGAGAACGCTGATAGAGACCGACTTCTTCGGTTCCGCGGGCACTGAGACCATCAGCAACAGTCATAACCTGCGTCTGCGCCACGCCTATATGGATATTAACGGTCTGGCAATCGGCCAGACCAACTCGGTATTCAATACCAAAATCACCCCGGATACGGTGCTGACACCGATCAACGACGCCTTCGTGCGCCAGCCGTTAATTCGTTACAGTGGCAACGCCGAATCCTGGGGTTATGACCTCTCGCTGGAACAGCCGGAGACCACGCTAATAGACAGCTTTGGGGTGATTATCAACCCACAGGATGACGCTGTTCCGGATATGGCCGGTCGCCTGCGCTACTACCCTGAGTGGGGGGAAGCGGCCATCTCCGGTTTAGTGCGTCACATCCGTCACGATCAGACGACCCTGAGTGACAACAGCGCTTTAGGCAATCGTGACAGTGAGTGGGGCTGGGGTATCAACGCCTCGGCCAAGCTGCTGGCGGGGGTCAAAGACGACTTTCGAGTCAACGCCCAGTACGGCAGCGGGATTGGACGCTATCTGGCCTATAACACCTTTGCTGCCGGCAGTATCGACAGCAACGGTAAAATCAAACTGCAGAACAGTTACGGCGTCAATCTCAGTTATCGTCACTGGTGGAACTCTTCTTTGCGCTCCACACTGGCGTGGGCCAAAGTCGGCACCGATAATCACAGCGGCATCGCCACGGACATCACCAAAGAGGTTCACTCCTGGCAGGCTAACCTGATGTGGACACCGGTTGCCAATACCCTGGTTGGTTTAGGTTATGCCAGCGCCAAACGTGAGCTGGAAAACGGCAACAGCGGTGAGCTGGATGTGATGCGCATGATCTTCCGTTACGACTTCTAAAACACACCTCTAGTCCCCTTGGTGCCTCAATCCTCAATTAATGAGGCTTGAGGCGCTTGCTTTTGCCGGTAAAACTCATGAAAATAGCGGCACCCATCCACCCTGTGCAAGCGTAAAGGAAACTCCATGCCCAGAATCAATGAACTCAAAAAAGGCAGCGTTGTCGAATTCAATGGCGTGCCACACATCGTTAAAACCTACGACGTGCGCAACCCATCATCTCGCGGTGCCTCCACCATGTATAAGGTGCGTTTCAACAATCTGAAAACCGGGCAGAAGGTTGATGAGACCTTTAAGGGCGAAGATATGATCAAAGAGGTCGATACCACCAAAGTCTCGGTGATGTTCTCCTATATTGATGGGGATGACTATGTGTTTATGAACAGCGAAGATTACACCCAATATCTGCTCAATGGCGACGATCTGGAAGAGGAGAAGAAGTATATTACTGAAGGCCTGAGCGGCATTACCGCCCTGCTGTACGAAGATCAGGTACTGACCATTGAGCTGCCGACCACGGTCGATCTGGAGGTCACCGAGACCAATCCCGGAACCAAATCAACCGGTGCCGGACGTACCAAGCCAGCAATGCTCGCCACCGGTTATGAGATTCAGGTACCCGAATTTATTGAACCGCATGAAAAAGTCAAAGTCAGCACCCTGACCGGCAAATTCATGTCGAGAGCGTAAAGCGCTTATAAAGAGTGCCGCGCTCTAAGGCTCTGCCAACAGCGCTTCAATCTTTTGCAGATGATCGGCCTGGTCCCACTCGGTACCGCCAAACAGGGCGTAGCGGATTTTACCCTGTTTATCGATCAGATAGGTGCTTGGATAAGCGAACAGCTGCCACGATTTAACCGAGGAGGAGGCGGGATCAAGCAACACCGGGAAGTTGACTGAGTACTGGTGAACAAACAGCTCAACCGCCTCTTTGGATTCGGCCAGATTCACCGCCAGAATTTCAAACGGCTG
>CAZNML010000124.1:0-5814 GCA_964574275.1 uncultured Thiosulfatimonas sp.
CGATTGCTAAAGAACACGGTATCTGGGTGATTCATGATTTGGCCTATGCCGATATCGTTTTTGATGGCTATAAAGCACCATCGATTATGCAGGTAGAGGGTGCGAAAGACGTCGCGGTTGAATTCTATACGTTATCTAAAAGCTACAATATGCCTGGTTGGCGTGTCGGCTTTATGGTCGGTAACCCGGTGCTGGTGAATGCTCTGAAACGCATGAAGTCCTATTTGGATTATGGAACTTTTACCCCAATTCAGGTGGCGGCGATTGCTGCTCTGGAAGGCCCGCAAGATTGTGTGCAAGAGATCTGCGACATGTATAAAGTGCGTCGTGACGTACTGTGCCAAGGACTGAATTCAATCGGTTGGGAGGTTACGCCTCCTAAAGCCACTATGTTTGTCTGGGCACCGATTCCTGAAGAGTATAAAGAGATGGGCTCGATTGAGTTCTCCAAAAAACTACTGAAAGATGCCAAAGTAGCGGTCTCTCCGGGTATTGGTTTTGGTGACTATGGCGATGATCATGTGCGTTTTGGTTTGATTGAAAATGAACATCGTACACGTCAGGCGATTCGTGGTATTCGTGATATGTTCCGTAAAGACGGATTAATCAAACAAGATTAACAATATATTGCAGCGTTTAGCTGTAGTTAAAATTACACAGCAGTAATAGGAAAATAAAGAATGAAAACAATCAAAGTTGGTCTATTAGGATTAGGAACAGTAGGTGGCGGAACGGTCGATATTCTGCAGAACACTTTACCGGAGATCCAACGTCGATTAGGTCAGAAGATTGAAGTTGCTATTATTGCGGTTAGAGATTTAACGCGTCCGCGTGCAGTGGATACGACCGGTATTCAGTTGACCGACAATACACAAGAGGTGGTTAACCACCCGGATGTTGATATTGTGGTTGAGTTAATGGGTGGAACAGGCCTGGCCAAAGAGCTGCTGGAGACCGCTATCAATAACGGTAAGCACGTGGTTACAGCGAACAAGGCGTTAATTGCCGAGTTTGGTAATGAACTGTTTGCTTTGGCGGAAAAGAACAATGTTGTGGTGGCTTATGAAGCGGCTGTGGCTGGCGGAATTCCGGTCATTAAAGCGGTACGTGAAGGCTTGGCGGCCAATAAAATTGAGTGGGTTGCGGGTATTATCAATGGAACCGGTAACTACATTCTGACAGAGATGAAAAAGCCTGGTGCTGACTTTGCCAAGGTATTAAAAGTGGCACAGGAGCTGGGTTATGCGGAAGCGGACCCGACTTTTGATGTTGAAGGCATTGATGCAGCGCACAAACTAACCATTCTGGCTTCGATTGCATTTGGAATTGAGTTGCAGTTCAACAAAGTGTACACCGAAGGGATCAGTAAAGTGACGGCGGATGATATTCGTTTTGCCGACCAGCTTGGTTATGAGGTGAAACACCTTGGGATTGCCAACCGCACAGCAGACGGCTTCTCTCTGCGTGTGCACCCAACAATGGTGCCTAAAGAGGTGCTGATTGCGAATGTGAATGGTGTCATGAATGCGGTGATGGCGTTTGGTGACCACGTTGGGCCAACTATGTATTATGGACCGGGTGCCGGTGCCGGGCCAACAGCCAGTGCAGTAGTGGCCGATATCATTGATGTCATTCGTTGGCAGAACCAGCCGAAGGAAGATCAGGTTCCTGCTTTGGCATTTAAGGCGGATCAGTTAGAAAAAGCGCCGGTAGTAGCAATTGATGCAATTGAAACGGCTTACTATATCCGCTGCTTTGCCAAAGACCATGCCGGCGTTTTGGCCAAGGTTACAGCGATTCTGGCAGAGTCGGATATCAGCATCGAGCACCTGCATCAGGAGCCTTGCAGCTCAAATGCAGAGGACGCGACACTGGTGATGATCACCAATGTGGTCAAAGAGTCTAAGCTGAATGCGGCTCTAAGCCAACTTCAGGCTCTTGACGAGATTGATGGTGACGTGATGCGTATTCGTGTCGACGCCCTAGGTGCTTAATAAGTGCTGAATAGGTGCTTAATAAGTGCTTAATAAGTGCTGAATTTAGGCGTGTAACGCCTCTTATTTGAGTAAGCTCTTAACCCTTTTTTATCGCTAATGTTGAATAGCATTAGCGACAATTTTAAATTTGATTATTCCGATCACTGACTTTATTGCATTGGACCCTATATGAACTTTATTGAAACACGCGGTAATGACGGTCAATTACCTAAGCAGATCACTTTTTCGCAGGCTATTTTGAGCCCAATGTCCTCTTTTGGAGGGCTGTACTCTCCAGAGAGCCTGCCGAACTTAGGCCAGGCTTTCTTGGAAAAACACCTGAACTCGGACTACAAGACATTAGCCACGGCAATCCTGGCTGAGTTTGAGGTGGATATTGAGCAGTCGGTGATTGATGCGGCACTGAGTCTATATGATGAGTTTGATGATAAGAACAACCCGGTTCCGGTGGTCAAAGTGACCGATGATCTTTATGTTAGTGAGTTGTATCATGGTCCAACGCGTGCCTTTAAGGATATGGCGTTGCAACCATTTGGTACGGTGTTATCAGCTGTAGCACAGGCGCGTCAAGAGAAGTACCTGATTCTGGCAGCCACCAGTGGTGATACCGGTCCAGCAGCTCTGGATACTTTCCGTGGTAAAGAGGGGGTACAGGTAGCTTGTCTATATCCTGAAGGCGGGACTTCGGATGTTCAGCGTCTGCAGATGGTGACGGAAGATGCGTCAAACCTAAAAGTTATTGGTATTGAAGGTGACTTTGATGATGCTCAAAGTGCTTTGAAAACACTGTTAACCTCGGACTCATTTAAAGAGAAGTTGCAGGAGAGTGGTATCTCTTTATCTGCAGCCAACTCCGTTAACTTTGGTCGTATTATCTTCCAAACCCTGTATCACGTTCACAGCTATCTTGAACTGGTACGTCAGGGTGCCATTCAGATGGGTGAAAAAGTCTATCTGAATGTACCAAGTGGAAACTTTGGTAATGCCTTGGGTGGTTATTATGCGCTGAAGATGGGGCTGCCGGTTGAGCAGATTCATATCGCTTCTAACAATAACAATGTATTGACTAAGTTCATTACTACCGGTGTGTATGACCTGAGAGATCTGGGTGTGATTCCAACGACGTCACCGGCGATGGATATTCTGAAGTCATCTAATATTGAACGTATTCTATTTGATATGTTTGGTGGTGAGCGCACTAAAGAGTTGATGTTGGCACTGGATAAAGACAAGCACTATGCACTGAACGCTGATGAGTTGGCACAGATCCAAGCGGTTTTTGCAGCGGATTTCTGTACCGATGAAGAGGGCAGTGCTTACATTAAGCAGGCGTTTGATCAAGGTTACTTAATGGACCCGCACACAGCAACCTGCTTCAAAGCTTACGACACCTGTCGTCAGGATAAGTCTTTAAAATCCATTGTCTATTCGACTGCGGAGTGGACTAAGTTCTCGCCGATGATTGCTGCGGCTCTGACGGGTGAAAAAGATCTGCATGATATCGATGCACTTAAACTGATTGCAGAAAAAGCCAAGGTATCTATCCCGGCTAAAATCAATGCCCTGTTTACCCAGCCTATTGCACAGGATGTGGTGATTGATAAAAAAGATATTGAGAAAGAGATCCTGTCGTTTTTAGGGTAATTTCTATGCATCAATTCACTAACAAGTTGATTTGATCAGATATAAAACCGGGTATAGCCCGGTTTTTTTTGTTTATCTAGCAATTAAATTTCATCTTTATGAGTGTTTTTTATGAGTAAAGCCATCACATTATGGATACCGGATTTTCTGAATCAACAACGCCTTGAAGAGTCTGGTCAGGCCTGGTCAGATCTGAAACTCCCGGCTTTAAGAAGTCTGCTTAAAAAGGCGGATCTGTTTCCAACGCAGTCGATCTTAAAGCAGAAGCCCGCAAGTTTTTACGCCACGGGCAGTACTCTGTTTCATCAGCCCAAAACACTGCCGGTTGCCGCAACGATGGCTGCGCAGCTGATTGACGATTTTGACGATACTGCTTTCTGGATTAAGATTGATCCGGTGCAGATGGTAGCCGATCGTGATACTTTGGTACTGATTCCTGCAGAAGATCTGCAGATCCAGCACAGTGAAGCGCAAGCGCTGATTGATGCCTTTAACCAGCACTTCGCGCAGGATCGTGTTGAAATTGAGTTGGGCAGTGCTAATGACTGGTTTGTTCGAGTTAAACAGCCGGTTGATATTCGAACTACGCCTTTGGATCAGGTTAAATACCAGTCATTGAATGACAAATACCCCAGCGGGCATGCGGCCCAGTATTGGCGTCAACTGCTGAATGAAGCCTCGATGCTGTTCTATACGCATGAGGTGAATGAGTTACGTCGTCAACATGGTCAGCCGGAAATCAATGGGGTATGGCTGTGGGGAGAGGGTAAGCTTGATTCTGCTGCCATTCAGCCGAGAGAATCGGCTCAAATCTGGTCGGGCAATAGCTACCTGCAAGGTTTGGCTAAACTCACGCATGCCCAGGTTGATGACTTCCCGGAGACTTTACAGGCCTGTTTGGACTCAAAACAGTCGCAGCACCTATTGATGCCAAGTATTCTGCAGCAACGCTTAGATAACCTGACTATGGATCAATGGCTGGATAGTGTTCAGTGGTTGGAGCAGAACTGGCTTGAGCCGCTGTTAGCAGCCCTGAAATCCAATCAAATACACTCTCTGTTATTAGAACTGGGTGATGGTTACCGCTACCATATTGAGCCCAAACACCTGAAACGTTTCTGGCGTTTTAAAAACCGAATTTAACCTATTTGTTGAATATACAAAAGCCCATCTTTTGATGGGCTTTTGCATTTAAGGCTGGGCGATTTTTATTTAATGCTCTGCTGTGCAGATCTTGTCTTTCATTGCCGCCATCAGGGTTCGATAGAGGAACAGTAAAATCATCAGTGACAGCAGCAGCATAATGGCCAGACCGATATAGTTATAGGCGAAGGTCTGGGTTGCATGCGCCATTACATAAGAGGCAATTGACATGGCGGCTAGAGGGAAAGTATAGGCCCACCACGATAATGCAAAGTTGAAACCTCTGAATCGATTAATTGAGAACAGTAAAAACAGTGTAAAGAACAGCGCAAAGAAATACAAAATACGGCCAAATGCATCAATTTGACCATGCATTAGCGTCATATAAGAGATAAAACCGACCGCTGGCGGTGCAATAAAGATAAATAGCGTCGGCATTAACTTGTCAGGCATCGAGACATGAAAGATTAATCGGTAAAATAAAACCGCTTTCAGAATCGGCCAAAAGATAATACCGATGGCAAAGAAGAACCAGCTGATATCGGTTGGCACATGATGTACACCGCCAATAGGTACAATAATATTCCCGACGATAGGAATAAACCAGGCTGGGTTAGAGTGCTCTATTTTGAACGTATCATGATAGATCCAGTTATACATTACCCACAGTGTCAGGATTAGTTGCAGGGATGCCCCTAGAATCCACAGGTTAAAGGAGGTTTTTACTTCACCAATATTCCAAAAAGCCACACTAAGCAATAACATGCTGATTGAGATCGCCGGCATAAAATTCATTTTGATCGGGTGGCGCATCTCTTGTTTAAACGCGGCTTTAAAACGAATGATCTTATAGGTATAGGCCGCCATAAGCAGAGTGAAGAGCATTGAGACTGCGACCAGTAGATACTGTCCCGGCTGAATACTCCAACCAAAAATGTCTTCACTTTTCAGTAGCGCAATACATAACCCGGTCATTCCCATAATCATGCCAAAGAAGCTGGCAGGAAAATACTGCAGCTTGTCGAGTCTT
>CAZNML010000125.1:0-5654 GCA_964574275.1 uncultured Thiosulfatimonas sp.
TCTTAGCTTGCGCTTCAGGTTTGATCATGCAACTTGGCCATTTAGTTCACGGTCTGAACGGAGAGTGTGCTTGGTTACCAGGAGAAAGCAAATCGGTAGAGATATCACCTTCCGCAGCAACATAAGTCACTACATTGATCTCTTCCGCTAGTTCAGGAAGTTTGGTGAAGAAGTCTGCACGTGCATAGCTTTCAAGAATATCTTTAGCGATTGCATTGCCCGCTTTAAAAGCCGTTTCCAGGCGTGCTGTATCCGCTTCATACAAAAATACTTGAGTCTTCAATACTTCAGCTGCAGATTTTGCAATCTCTGCATCGTCAGATAGAGCCAAATCCAAAAGAACGGCAATAGATGGGCCGCCTTTCATGTGCGACAACAGTTCAAAGGCGAATTCAGCTGTAATCTCTGCCACTTCTGCCTGACCTAAAATAATCTCTTTCAGGAATTGCGCTTTAACACCTGCTGCAGGTGTTGTACCAGGCAAAGTGTTGTAGATAAAGAACTGCAGTGAATCTTCACGGTTTGCATTGCCAGCATCTTTGATTTGGGCAATGATTTCCGACAACAATTCCGCACTGTCAATTGGCTTTGCGTGTAAACCAAGCTCGTTTTTACGAGTCTCAATCTCTTGCATATATTCTGTATATAAGCTCATGTAAATTCCTTTGCTAAAATTTTCTCGGAAGTATAAAGGAATACGGCATTTGGCACAAAAAAATTGTTGCAAATGATTCTTATTAAAGACGAGAAACCAGTCAAAAATCTACCAGGCCTGGTGTTGCAATTTAACCATCAATAAAACGAGATAACTACATTCGCCCGACTGTTACAACACGCTTTGTAAAAACCTATACAAGTACTTATCCAATACAAAATAAAGCTTACAATAACTAGCACACTAACTATACAAAAGCTATACACAAAAGATGCGCTAAGCAAATGATTTTCAAATATAAATTATTTTTGTTATAAATAACTCATGGATATGCGTTGTTTTTTCACTTCTCGTTTTTTTGCCAAATTTATATTTTTGGTAACTCTGCTATTGACGCAAAATCTGCAACTGGCACAAGCCTCGGATTTAAGTCTAACTGCAGAAGAAAAAAACTGGATTGATCAACACCCAACGATTATTGCCGCCGGTGAAACCGACTGGGCGCCTTTTGATTTTGTCGATGAAAACGGCCAGTATCAGGGGGTCACTAACGACTATCTGAATATTATCCGGGAAAAGACCGGCCTAACGATCAAAATGCATATCGACAGCTGGGACAATCTGATGAGCCGCTTTAAGGCCGGTCAGATCGATCTTATGCCAGCGATCTACTACTCCTCCGAGCGTGAGAAATTCGTACACTACACCCAGTCTTACAGTAAACACGCTGAATTTATCTTTGTGCGCTCAGGCGATAAACACTACCGCTCTTTGCAGGATTTATATGGAAAAAAAGTCGCTATTGTTGGCGGTTATACGGTAGAAAACTATCTGAAACAGAACCACCCTGAGATCCAAATCGTGGCCGAACCGGATATTCTGCAAGCCCTGAACGCCCTATTGACCGGCAAAGCCGATGCGATGATCAATGATATCGCTTCAACCTCTCACCTGGCTGCACAATACAATATCGTTGATTTTGAGCCCTCTTTACTGCTTAAAGAGCGTATTCTCCATCTTCATATGGCCTCCCACAAGCGAGAACCACTACTCGCCAGCATTATTGACAAGGTGTTTGCCAGCATTAGTGATGACACGCATCGTCAAATTATGGCGAAGTGGGTCACGCTCACTCCGCAAAAAATGAAGGTACCAAAACTGGTATTAACACCAACTGAGAAGGCCTGGTTAGAGCAGCACCCTATTCTATATACCACCAGTGATCCGTCATGGATGCCTTATGAAGCGAAGGATGGCGCCGGCAATTTTATTGGTATTTTTAGTGAAATTACCGGGCTGATTGCTGAGCGCTTGGGTGTCAGCATCGAATACCTGCCATCCAACAGCTGGGATGAGGTGATTCATAAAGCTCAACACAAAAAAGTGGACTTTATTACCGCGATCCCGACATCACGGCGTGAAGAGTTCTTGCGCTTTACCTCCCCACTTATTATTAAAGAGCTGGCTTTAATCACCCAAAAAGATCATGCCATCATCACCTCTTTGGACAATCTTCCGCGCAAAAAAATTGCCTTGATCGCAGGCTACGGCTATAACCAGGAGGTGCTGCAAAAACACCCTGGACACGACTATATTTATGTTGACTCACTCAAACAGGGAATCCAGGGACTGAGCAGTAATCAATACGATATCTTTATTGCCAATATTACCTCCAGCCTGTATTACATCTCTAAAGAGATGTTGACCGATCTGCAAGTTGCTGGAACCTTGGACATCAGCTTTGAGGTGGCTTACGGCGTCAGAAAGGATTGGCCGATCCTGCAGCAGATCTTAGAGAAAGCCCTGAACAGTATCAGCGATGCTGAACGTCAAGACATTCTTAACCGCTGGGTTAAGGTTGGTTTCGTCAAAAAAGTGGATTACAGCCTACTCTATCAAATCGCCGCCCTGTTTATTGTTATCCTTGGCTTAATTCTTATCTGGAACCGAAAACTGCAGAATGAGATTGCCAGACGTCATGCGGTAGAACAGGCTTTGTCAACTCAGCATGCTGAGATGCAAGCCATTCTCAACACTGCCAAAAACCTGATCATCCTGACGGATGGCAAACGCCTGTTAAACGTCAATCAGTCGGCACTCAATTTTTTTGGCTATCCAGATTTGGATGCTTTCCTTAAGGATCACAACTGCATCTGCGAATACTTTATCGAACATGATGAGTACTTTCATCTGGGTCTGGTAAACAGACCGGAGCAGTGGATTAAAGCCGTCACAGAACTGCCAAAAACCCAGCAACTGGTGCTGATGCAGGGGGCAAAAAAGTACAACCCATCCGTGTTCTCGGTACGAATCAACGAGCTCGAAAACTCTAATACCTATGTAGTCTCTTTTACCGATATCACTGACATTAAAATGGAGTCACAACTGCATGAGTTTAATGCCAGCCACGACCCGCTGACAGGACTCTATAACCGACTCTATATTGATCGTTATCTGGATCATGAAATTCAGAAATACAAAGACCTGTCTACCCCGGTGAGTGTGATCCTGCTCGACATCGACTATTTCAAAAAGGTCAACGATACTTACGGCCATGCGGTTGGCGATGAAGTACTGAAAACACTGGCTAAAATTATGGAAAGCCAGGTTCGCTCCAATGACAAAACTTCACGTTGGGGCGGTGAAGAGTTTTTAATCGTACTGGATGGCACTTTGCTAGAACAGGCTGAAATACTGGCCGAAAAACTGCGACTGCAGGTACAACAGCATGACTTTTTGGAAGTTCCAAATGTGACCTGCAGTTTTGGGGTTGCCAGCGTCAAACCAGAAGACAGCATTGAGACACTGGTTAAACGCGCGGATGACGCCCTCTATCAAGCCAAAGAGAGTGGCCGCAACCAAGTGATTAGCAAATCTTAGTTTGCAAAAACCTTAAAAACACACCTTGTTCTATCAGGCCTGTTCATTTTCTTCTGACTTACTGCAACCATCGGCTCACGCTATTGAAATAGTGGCACATCCGACTCTGCATGGCGTATTTAGAGTGATTTCCACGGTTCTCTCAGCTCAGCTCTATTAACCGGCATCGTAAACTAGGCTTATTACGTATATCAATGAACGTGCTGTGCGGCCAGACTCATATCATTTAGCGATTTATGGCGGCTTTAGACGCTTGTTTAAAGCCACAGTTGATAACAGTGAAAAGCGTCAAGGTTTTTAATTCAGATTTACGCTATAATATGCGCCATTAAATTTACTGCACATTTTCGGCAAAGGAAACCTCAGATATGCAACTTTCAGAATTAACCGCAATCTCTCCTGTAGACGGACGTTACGGCGCACGTTTAGATAGTTTAAAAGAAGTATTCAGCGAATTCGGTTTGATCAAGAACCGCGTCAAGGTAGAAGTACTTTGGTTACGTATGTTGGCCAACCACCCTGGTTTCTCTGAAGTTCCAAAGCTGAGTACCGAAGCGGAAAACCACCTGATCAAACTGGTTGATGAGTTCTCTCTGGAGATGGCACAGCGCGTTAAAGAGATTGAACGCACCACGAACCACGATGTTAAAGCGGTCGAATACCTGATTAAAGAGCACTTTGGTGACAATGAAGAGCTAAACGCCATCAGCGAATTCGTACACTTTGCCTGTACCTCTGAAGACATCAACAACCTGGCTTACGCCCTGATGTTAAAAGATGCACGTGCCGATATTATCATTCCAGAGATGGACAAGCTGATCGCCAAAGTGGTAGAGATGGCAAAAGATATGGCGGACATCCCAATGATGGCACGTACTCACGGTCAGCCGGCTTCTCCGACTACGACTGGTAAAGAGTGGGCCAACGTGGCTTACCGTCTGCAGCGTCAAGCCAAGCAGCTGATGAACGTGCAGATCATGGGTAAAATCAATGGTGCGACCGGTAACTACAATGCACACCTTGCCTCTTACCCGCAGGTAAACTGGTACGAACTATCAGAACAGTTTGTACAGAGCCTTGGCCTACTGTGGAACCCTTACACCACTCAGATTGAACCGCACGATTACATTGCCGAGTACTTCCACGCAATGCAGCGTTTCAACACCGTACTGATCGACTTCGACCGTGACGTTTGGAGCTATATCTCGGTTGGTTTCTTCAAACAAAAAACCGTTGCTGGAGAGATCGGTTCTTCGGCTATGCCGCACAAAGTTAACCCGATCGACTTCGAAAACTCTGAAGGTAACCTGGGTATCGCCAATGCAATCTTTGACCACCTGGGTCAAAAGCTACCTATCTCTCGCTGGCAGCGTGACCTGACTGACTCAACGGTGCTACGTAATCTGGGTGTAGGTGTGGCACACACCATGATCTCACTGCAAGCGACCATGAAAGGTCTAGGTAAACTGGAAGTTAACGCGCAAGCAATGGCGGATGACCTGGATAGCAACTGGGAAGTGCTAGCGGAAGCGATTCAAACAGTAATGCGTCGTCACGGTTTTGACAAGCCTTACGAGAAGCTAAAAGACCTGACTCGTGGTCAACGTGTAAACAAAGAGATCATGCAGAACTTTGTTGATGGTTTGGAAGGACTTCCTGCTGAAGCAAAAGAGTATCTACGTAACCTGACACCTGGCACTTACATCGGTAATGCGGCGCAGCAGGCAACCAACATTGAGTTGGCAATCACGATCCTTAAAGGACGCTAATAGACGCACAAATTACGCCTTAAATGGGAAGCTTCTGTGTTGGAGAACGGTCATGTGCAAATTGCACACTCCCTTTTCTCCGCCTGGAATCTTCACCATTTTATGCGCAATCTGTATCGCTATTAAATCAGTGATTGATTGTGTACTATTAAACCCACCAGGCCTGGTGGGTTTTTTATTTGTATTGAACAGAAAATATTGAGATTTTAAATTATGATTCAGTTTCAAGATGTTGATTTGCAGAATTTTCTTACCGAGTTCTGGCAGAAGAAACCTTTGGTGATTCGTGGTGCCCTGCCCGATTTTGAGAGCCCGGTTTCGGCTGAAGAGTTAGCCGGTTTGTCTCTGGA
>CAZNML010000126.1:0-3848 GCA_964574275.1 uncultured Thiosulfatimonas sp.
GCTTGAATATTTTATTAAATGACCAGGCCTGGTGATTTGATAAAGTGTTTTTTTTGGTGAAGTTTTAAGCAGGTTTTTATGGAAAATCATCCGGTTTTGTACTCTTATCGTCGCTGTCCCTATGCGATGCGTGCCCGTATGGGAATCTATCTGTCGGGTTTTCAGGTTGAGCAGCGTGAAATTGTCTTTTGGGATAAACCGGAGCCGATGCTACAGGCCTCACCGAAAGGCACTGTGCCGGTACTGATTTTGCCGGATGGCGAGGTGATTGATGAGAGCCGCGATATTCTGGTGTGGGCCTTAACGCAGGCCGGCTCAACTCTGCTGCCAGAACAGTCGGCACTGCGGGCACAGATGGAGGCGTGGATTGACCGCAATGACAATGAGTTTAAGCCGTGGCTGGATCGCTATAAGTACGCCGACCGTTTTCCGGAGCAGTCGCAGCTCTTTTATCGTCAGCAAGGCGAACTTTTTTTAGCGGCCATTGAGCAGGCGTTAAGCGCACAGCCGTTTTTGCTGGGCTCGAAATTAACCGTGGCCGATCTGGCACTGTTCCCTTTTATTCGTCAGTTTGTCAATGTCGATAAAGCCTGGTTTGAATCGGCCGACTACCCGCAGCTAAAGCGTTGGTTGCAGCAGCATCTGGACAGTGACTACTTTCAGGCGGTGATGAAGAATCGACCGGTCTGGCAAGCAGGGCACACACCTTTGTGGGTGGACGAGCCGACCTTTAAGACCAAAGACCAGTTTACTAAAAAAGCCTTAACATCTAAGTGAACGATTGCTAAGAATGGTTGCGTACTTATGGCATTGATCGAAAATAGTACGCCGTTGTTTACTCAGATTATTTCCCCTATTCAGGGTCATTTTTCGCTAAAATATAGGGCTATTAAATTTACAGCTAACGGGCTTCAAAATGAAAAAAGTACAAGTTGGAATTGTCGGTGGTACAGGTTATACCGGTGTTGAATTATTAAGAATCTTAGCCAATCATCCGGCTGCGGAAGTGGTGGCCATTACTTCCCGTAGTGAGATGGGGGTTAAGGTGGCGGATATGTACCCTAACCTGCGTGGATTCTATGACTTGGCTTTTTCAGAACCCGACGTCAAGGTGCTGAAAGAGTGTGATGTGGTGTTTTTTGCCACTCCGCACGGCGTAGCTATGAGTATGGCGCCGGAGCTGACCGAGGCCGGTGTTAAGGTGATTGATCTGGCTGCGGATTTCCGTATCACTGATCTGCAAACCTGGACGCAGTGGTATGGCTTTGAACATACCTGTCCGGAGATTATGTCGCAGGTGGCTTATGGTATGCCGGAGCTGTACCGTGAGCAGGTGAAGCAGGCCAATGTTATTGCCAATCCTGGCTGTTACCCAACCAGTATCTTATTGGCTCTGAAGCCGCTGTTAAAAGCCAATCTAATCGAGCTTAAGGGCATTATCGCCGATGGTAAGTCTGGGGTCAGTGGTGCCGGTAAAGGGGCCAATGTCGCCATGCTGGGTGCGGAGATGAGCGAAAGCTTTAAAGCCTACGGAGTGGGTGGTCACCGTCATCTGCCGGAGATGGTCGATAAGATTCAGGATCTGACCGGTGAAGAGGTCGATCTGACCTTTGTGCCGCATCTGGTGCCGATGATTCGTGGTATGGAGTCAACCATCTATGCAACTTTGAAAGAGGACGTTTCGCAACAGCAGCTGCAAGCGCTGTATGAGCAGACCTATCAGGATGAGTATTTTGTGGATGTGATGCCAGCGGGCAGTCTGCCGGAAACGCGTATGGCCAAAGGCTCCAATATGTGCCGTCTGTCGGTCTTCCGTCCGCAGAATGGTTCCAAGGTGGTGATTACTTCGGTGATTGATAACCTGGTTAAAGGTGCGGCGGGTCAAGCGGTGCAGAATATGAATATTCTGTTTGATCTGGATGAGAGCACTGGCCTGCAACAGGTGGCATTGCTGCCATAAAACACAAGATTTTGGCCCATAGGCCTAAGTAAAGAGTCCCCTACAAAATGGGTAGGTCTTTTTGTTATAATGCTTTTTTAGACGCGATTCATTTCCCTTGTAACTGTAGGGATAAGTGGGGTGGATTGATAATGATAGAGAGAAGATGATGTCTGAAGCGCCAGCGCCGTTAGATTTTACCGAAGCCGCCGCAGCCAAAGTGAGTGGCCTGATTGAAGAAGAGCAGAACCCAAACCTGAAGTTACGTGTTTATATCACGGGTGGGGGCTGTTCCGGTTTCTCTTACGGTTTTACTTTTGATGAAGATCAGGCTGATGATGATACCGTGGTTACCAAGGGTGATGTGACGCTATTGGTTGATCCAATGAGTTTTCAGTATCTGGTGGGTGCAAAAATCGATTATTTAGAGGACCTGCAAGGCGCGCGTTTCGTGATTGAAAACCCGAATGCGACCACGACTTGTGGTTGTGGTTCTTCGTTTAGCGTTTAAATACGCAGATTAATCACTCTCTTTGTGTAACAAACCTCCGTAACTCATGCTGTTGCGGAGGTTTGTTTTTTACAGCCAAAAAAGAATAACAACGACTTTGATGAAAACGGCGTAACTCAAAAATCGCCCAAACATGTAAACATTCAGGAAACAGTATGCAGTATATTCCAGGTTTAGCAGGGGTTCCGGCAACCGAATCACAAATCTCATTTATTGATGGTCAGAAAGGGATTCTGACCTACCGTGGTTACGATATTATGGAGCTGGCAGAGAAGTCCTCTTTTGAAGAGACCACTCTGTTATTGCTGTTTGGTGAGCTGCCTACTAAGAGTGAGCTGGCGTCGTTTGATGAGCAGTTACGTCAGAATCGTCGCGTTAAATTCAATATTCGTGAAATCATGAAGAACCTGCCGTCAACCACACACCCAATGCATATGCTGCAGATCGTGGTAGCCAGTTTGGCAAGTTTCTATCCAAGTACTGAGTATATGAAGGGTGGGACTGAGAACCAGGCCTATATCAATGATGTAACGGTAAAGATTATTGCACATATGGCAACACTGGTGGCTAACTGGGAACATATGCGCAACGGTTATGATCCGATCGAGCCGCGTACTGATCTGACTTATGCGGAGAACTTCCTGTATATGGTAACGGGTAAAGAGCCGGATAAGGCGTGGGCACGTCTACTGGATGCTTGCCTGATTCTGCATGCTGAGCACACTATCAATGCTTCGACCTTTACCACTATGGTAACCGGATCGACTTTGGCGAACCCTTGTTCGGTCATCTCCTCGGCGATTGCTTCTCTGTCGGGGCCGTTACACGGTGGGGCTAACCAGAAAGTGATCGAGATGCTGGATGAGATTGGTCATCCGGATAACGCGCGTGCTTATATTGAAAAGCGTTTAGCTGAGAAGAAAGTGATCTGGGGTATGGGGCACCGAGAGTATAAGACCAAAGATCCACGTGCCAATATTCTGCAAAAACTGTCCTCTGAGCTGTTAAGTCAGAAATCGGATGCGGGCGAGTTGAGTCAGGCGTTTGCTACGGCAATGGAAGTTGAGAAGATCTGCGAAGAGCTGCTGGGTCATAAGGGTGTCTATCCAAACGTCGACTTTTATTCGGGGATTCTGTACAAAGAGATGGGCTTTGATGCCGGTCTGTTTACGCCGATCTTTGCGGTGGCACGTTCAGCGGGTTGGATGGCGCACTGGCGTGAGCAGTTGCAGGGCAATAAGATTTTCCGTCCGACTCAGATCTATACCGGCGCGGGCAACTCCTGTTACCTGCCGATGGAGCAGCGTGGCAACGGTAACGACAGCAAGTAGCGCTAAGACCGTTGTAATTTGCTGTTATCAATGTAAAAGCGAGCAGGCCTGCTCGCTTTTTTTGTTT
>CAZNML010000126.1:3948-5546 GCA_964574275.1 uncultured Thiosulfatimonas sp.
TGTAATTTGCTGTTATCAATGTAAAAGCGAGCAGGCCTGCTCGCTTTTTTTGTTTATAGGCTCTATCAATTTTGCTGGGCAGCTTACCTGTCACTCAGTCGGCCAGCCATAGCCCACCTAAGGTGACATTGCGTGTGCTGCCGGTAATGGCGCTCAGCGGAATGGACTGCTGATCTATACGTTGCTGTGCCAGCCAGGCGCACATCATCGCCTCAATCGCATTGGGGTGGATGCCGGCTGCCAAGCTGCTCTGCACCTCAAAGTCAGGCAGGGCGTATTGCAGACGTTGCAGTAGGTGTGAGTTGTAGGCACCACCGCCCACCACCCATAAGTTTGCTGCGGGCGCGTCTTGCTGTTCAAGCAGTTGCTGTATGCCCTGTTGGATGCTGATTGCGGTCAATTCACACAGGGTTGCCATCATCTCTGCCGGCGTGATCTGCAGTTTCAATTCTGCTATCTGTTGGTTTAACCAGGCCTGGTTGAAGGTCTCGCGCCCGGTGCTTTTTGGGAAGCTTTCAGCAAAATAGGGGTGTTGGAGCAGGGCGTTCAACAGAGGCTGATTTACTTGAGCAGAAGCAGCGATGGCGCCATCTTTATCGTAGTTACAGTCAAAATGTTGCTGGCAGATCTCATCCATTAAGGCATTGCCGGGCCCGGTATCAAAACCCAGCAGTTCGCCACTATCACTATTAATGTAGCTGATATTGGCAATCCCACCAATATTGACCACATAGGTGGCCGCGTCTTTTTCAAATAGCTGCTGATGAAAGCTAGGGGCTAAGGGGGCCCCTTGGCCGCCGACCGCTAAATCATCAATTCTAAAATCCGCCACGGTATCGATGCCGCTCTGTTTGGCAATAAAGGCCGGGTGGCCAATTTGCAGGCTCATCGGAATCTGTGGTGCATGAAAAATGGTCTGCCCATGGCTGCCGATCGCCGTAACTTGTGTGTGAGATAACTGGGCTTTGTCGAGCAGTTTCTGTGTGGCCTGGATAAAGGCTTGCGCGACATCGTATTCGAGCTGGCTTAAGGCCTTGAGTGACAGTGACTGGCTGTGATTAAGCGCCAGCAGTTCGGTTTTGAGTGAGTCAGGCAGAGGGTGTTCAATGTAGTAGACCAGTTTGATCTGGTTGCCGCTTATGTCCACCAGTGCAGCATCGACACCATCCACGCTGGTGCCGGACATCAGGCCGATAAAGTAACGTGGAGTAGTGGTCTGCTTAGTCATCGTTACTCAAAACTCGCCATCTGTAAGTCAGAGCTGTAACGGCTCAATTGACTGAGCATTAGATTGCTCTGTTTATTAAAGGCCGTTCTGTACTTTTTCGGTACCGGGCTGGCGGCTGGGAATTTCATCTTCAACGGGTCTTTGTGTTTGCCATTAATGCGGAACTCATAGTGCAGATGCGGCCCGGTAGCCAAGCCGGTCGAGCCAATGTAACCAATTACCTGACCCTGCTTAACGTACTGGCCTTTTTTGTATTTGCCGAATTTGGACATGTGACCGTAGAGGGTCATGTATTTGCCGGCATGTTGCACTTTAATGTAGTTGCCGTAACCGCGGCCCCAGCCACGAAAAACGATTTTACCGTTACCGG
>CAZNML010000127.1:0-5515 GCA_964574275.1 uncultured Thiosulfatimonas sp.
AGTGCAGCTGGCACAAGCAGGGGTGTGGATCGCCATGAATGGTCAGCTGTTTGCAGCCGATCAGGTGGTTAAGAATCGCAGCCTTGGCCAGTTTGAAAGCGTTTAACCTAGCCCACTTTAAGCGTGCCTTCACTTAAGTACCTTCAATTAAACACGGCGCTGTTATCGGAAAATCAATGAAAGTCGCACTGGCTTACCTGAGCATTATATTAATCTGGACCACCACGCCGCTGGCGATCAAGTGGAGTACCGATACGGATTGGTTTTTCGGTGTGGCCGCGCGAACCGCCCTGGGGGCGCTGTTAATCCTGCCGCTGCTCTACTGGTCTAAACAGCGCTTCTCCTTTGAGTGGTCGGCCATTAAGGTCTATATCGCCGCCAGCATTCCCATTCTGGGTGGCATGACCATGATGTACTGGGCCGCACAGTACCTGCCCTCCGGCTGGATTGCCATTATCTTTGCTCTGACTCCGGTTATTACCGGGCTGTTTGCCCACTACTGCCTGCCCAACAGTCGCATCACTCGACAGAAACTCATCGGCGTGGTCGTCGCTCTAACTGGTTTATGGATTATCTTCGGTCCGAACCTGCAAACCGATCTATTTAAGTTACAACTGATGGCCATCGGTATTGCGCTGCTCTCTGTCATCGCCCACTCCTATGGCACCGTGCTGGTAAAGCGCATGAATCACACCGTGCCCACCCTGCATGTTGTCATCGGTGCCTTATGGGTCACCGCCTTGGTGCATTTCGCACTCTATCCACAAACCCTGCTGGAATGGCCTGATTTAAGCACACGCGAGAGCTGGACCATTATCTATGCGGCCTCATTTGGATCGGTGTTTGGCTTTCTGTTGTATTTCTATCTGCTAAAACAGGTGGATGCGATTAAGGTCGGGCTGATTCCGGTGATTACCCCGGTTTTTGCGCTTTTGCTGGGTTATGCCCTAAATAATGAGACGCTGAATGCGAGTGTCTGGCTTGGCGCGGGTTTGGTGACACTGGGTTTGATTATCTTCGAGCTGCATTTTAAGCCGTTATGGAACAGACTTAAATAATCTTTAAAATGTTTGAGCCTTTAAAACAGACAGGCCTGCTTATCTCTAAGCAGGCCTGTTCGTTTTTATAAAATCGAATTATAAAAATTACCACTCCAGCGCTTTTAGATACTTAAAGATCAGACGCGATGCCTTAGGCGGTTTATTGTCTTTACGCTCTTTTTGAGCATTGCGGATCCACTGGCGCAGTTGCTGACGATCGGCATGTGGAAACTTAGCCATAAACTCATTCAATGCCTCGTCCCCCTCTTCCAGCATGCGGTCACGCCACTTCTCTAACTGGTGAAAATGGGCGTTCTGCTGCTTGGCTTTGAGCTCTTTTTCCGCCAGTTTCTCTTTTATTTCAACAATAAAGTGTTCGTTCTGACGTAGCAGTTTACCTAGATAGGAGCGCTGACGCTTAATCGCCGGCCCTTTATCCATCTCTTTCAGCGTTAAGACCGCCTCTTCCACCTTAGCTGGCAGCGACAGCTTCTTGATCTCGCTGATGGTCATTTCGGAGAGCTGTACACCCAGATCGATCACCGCCTGAGCCGCTTTTTTAATCTGTGTACGGCTCTGGAACTCTTCCTGCTCCCAATCCGGTACTTTCGATTCAACCTTAGTTTTACCGACATTACGAGGTCTAACCATTATTTGCTCCTATCATTTCAAGCCATTCCAGCTCTGTTAATACCGGTATGCCTAACGCTTCGGCTTTGGTTAATTTTGAGCCGGCTTTTTCACCTGCAATCACATAATCGGTTTTGGCGGAGACACTGCCGGTGACTTTGGCACCCAGTGCCTCCAGCTGTTTCTTGGCATCGGTACGTGAGCCCAGTTGCAGGGATCCTGTAAGTACCACTACTTTACCATTAAAGACAGAGTCCTCATCGACCTTTTGCTGTTGTGGCACTGGCCAGTGCACACCGGCATCCAGCAAGCCCTGAATGACTTCAAGGTTGTGCGGCTGCTTAAAGAAAGCGACGATGTTTTCTGCGACAATGTCACCGACATCCGGCACCGCCACCAACTCCTCTAGCGAGGCCTGTTCAATTTTTTCTAATTCAATAAAGTGCTGCGCCAGATTTTTAGCGGTCACCTCGCCGACTTCAGGCACGCCCAAGGAGTAGATAAAACGCGGCAGCGTCGTCTGTTTGGCCTGCTCTATGGCATTGACCACATTCTGTGCCGACTTCTCGGCCATGCGCTCCAGATTGGAGAGCTGCGCAACACTCAAGCTGAAGAAGTCATCCGGATGCTGAACCAGATTTAAGTCGGCCAACTGCTCAATCAGTTTATCGCCCAAGCCCTGAATATCAAACGCTTTTCGAGAGACAAAGTGCTGCAAAGCACGCTTGCGCTGCGCTGGACAATACAAGCCACCACTGCAACGATAGACCGCCTTATCATGCTCCTTAATCACTTCAGAGTCACATACCGGGCAGCTGTGCGGCATCGTAAACAGCGTGGTCTGCTGAGGGCGCTTACTCAATACCGGCCCCACCACCTCTGGAATCACATCGCCGGCACGGCGCACGATAACGGTATCGCCGATACGCACATCCTTACGGATGATCTCATCCAGATTGTGCAGTGTAGCGTTAGAGACAATAACGCCACCCACCGCTACCGGCTGCAGGCGTGCCACGGGCGTTAGAGCGCCAGTACGGCCAACCTGAATCTCAATATCGAGCAGTTCGGTCCACACCTCCTCAGCTGGAAACTTACGTGCAATCGCCCAACGCGGGGCTTTGGCAGTAAAGCCTAAATCGGCATGAGTGGCAACCTGGTTGACCTTATAGACAATGCCGTCAATTTCATAAGGCAGCTCAGGACGTTTGGCCTGCAGCAGATCATAATAAGCCTGCATGCCTTGAGTGCCTTCGACCACGGCCGCATCCGGATTGGTTGGCAAGCCCCACTGTTTGAACTGTTCAATTACTTCGGAGTAGTGTGGCGGCATACTCCACTCAGCACTCACCTCACCCCAGCCGTAGACATAAAAGCTCAGCTGTCTCTGTGCGGCGATACGTGGATCAAGCTGACGCAGCGTTCCTGCGGCCGCATTACGCGGGTTGGCAAAGGCCTTTTCATCTCTCTCCAGCTGCTGTTGATTGAGGCGGTTAAAGGTCTTTTTAGACATAAACACTTCACCACGCACCTCAACGACAGCCGGCCAGCCTGTACCTAATAGCTTCAATGGGATACTTTGAATGGTGCGGATATTGTGCGTCACATCCTCTCCGGTGGTACCGTCACCGCGTGTGGTCGCCTGTAGCAGCAGTCCGGCTTCATAGCGCAGGTTAATGGCCAGTCCATCCATCTTCGGCTCCGCCGAATACTGGGTCTGCAGCTCAGGTACAAGTTTCAAATTGGACTTTTGAAACGCCTCCAGGTCCTCCTGGCTAAACGCATTACTCAAAGAGAACATTGGTACCGCATGAGTGACCGACTTAAAACCGGCCAACGGCTGGTCACCCACACGCTGCGTCGGTGAGTCCGGCGTAATAAGCGCTGGATTGGCCTGCTCTAATTCAACCAGCTGCTGATAGAGTTCGTCATACTGGGCGTCGCTGATGTGTGGATTGTCTTCCACATAGTAGGCGTAGTTGTGCTGAGCGATCTGCTCACGTAATTGCTGAATTTGTTGTTCTGGCGTCATGCTGGAAAATCACGATTGGGTCTAAGGGGGAGCCGTTTTCAATTAGTAGGAAAACGGTAAAAGAGAGTTTATAGAGGTTCTGATTCGTACTCTACAGCGGCATCACGCATCGCCTGCAAATCAGACTCTTTAATCAGGTGACGATCGACATTGTATAGACGACCATTAAGGCGCTGAGAGACTTTGCGTGCGATCATAATCAAGTCATGCATCGCTGCCGGCGCGCGTAGTGAAGTTGGCAGCTCCAGAATCAGCGCCAGACCTGGCGTAGTATAGGTATGCAGGTTTTCAGTTGGAAAGGTACCCGGCTCCATAATATTGGCGACACGGATGATCTCCTTGCCCTGCGAATCGGTGGTCACATAGATTTGATTGTTTGAAAAACTCAAGCCCACACCCAATAGAGCCTGGTTAACCGCTTCCATATCAAACTCTTGACCTGAGCCGCCGGTACTCAGTACCAACAGTGCGAAAACCTGGTGTTCTCCTTGTGATGGAGATGGGGTTTGTGTCGCTGCAGGTGCCGTGTCTTCGGGAATACCAAAATTCGGTTTAGGCAGGTCATCTACCGTTTCACCCACTTCGCCCACGGTAAAAAGCTCTTCCACCTCTAACACGTGGTGCTTACCGCCTTTTTTCTCGCCCTCTAACTCAATATCCGAAATAACAGGTTCAACCTCTTGCTCTTTTTTATCAGTCGATTTAGAGGCTGCTGGCTTTTCAAAGTCATCACCAAAAGAGAGTTTAATCTGGTTTTCCGGCACTTCCTCTTCCATTTCTAATGAAGAGTCTGCCTGATCGGCGCTGTCAGTTTTGTTGCTGGTCGCAGCATGCGGACGGTTCTCAGCTGAGAGATCATTTGGGTTAGCTTGCTGCTGCGCATCTGTCGAATCCGCTTTTGATGGTTTTTGTTGGCGTTTTTTACTGAAAAAGTAAAGCACGGCGATGACAATAACTGCAAATGCTAGTAATACTATCTGCAATTCATTCATGAAAACAACTCTCCAACAATGCGGTTATTCAGGCTTCATTCCAAACGGAACGTTTCTGGTAGAAAATAAAGATGATTGTACCTTTTATAGCGCCAATATTTCTAGTCAAATTCGGTTAAAATTCGCTTTGAAATATTTAAAATACCGTTAACCAAAGCCGGGCAATCCCACTGAATCCAGTGTTTACAGCGCCAGCGGTGACAACGGACTGAATTAACTTATTGAAATTTCTATTATTCGCACAGAGCTATGAGTACAGAGCAAGATCCAGTCACAGAAAACAAAAGCCGTATCGTCTTGGGTGTTGATATCGGTACCAGCGGTATTCGCGGCTGTATTGTGCGCCAAACCGATGACGGCGCTCAGCTTCACGGCCCAGTAAATGAGCAGATTCTTTTTCAAAGTTCGGTTGCGATGCAACCCTCAAGCAAGCAGAAACAGCGCAATTCCAGTGTGCAACAACCTGCTGTTTGGACCGCTGCATTTGTTGAGCTGTTTGCACAACTGTCGCAAAGCTCAGATTTTAAGCATATCAGCCATATTGTGGCTGATGCCACCTCCTCGACCGTATTGCTGTGCGATGATAACGGCGCAGCCTTAACGGAGGCGCTGATGTATGACGACCAGCAGGCCACGCAACAGGCCTGTTTAATTCAGCAGCAGCTTGAACAACATGGCGTGAACTCTGGTGCCAGTGGTGCCAGCAGTACCCTGGCAAAAACCCTGCTTTTGGCAAACAGATTGAACACAAAAGAGGCCACACAACTCAGCACACCGACTGTCTATATCTGTCATCAGCTGGACTGGTTTAACTATTGGCT
>CAZNML010000128.1:0-5441 GCA_964574275.1 uncultured Thiosulfatimonas sp.
GAGTATGGTACAGCTAATGGCCGTCTTCATTTCCATGCGGTGCACTTTATGCGGACACTTCCTACAGGTAGCGTTGACCCTAATTTTGGTCGTCGGGTACGCAATCGCCGCCAGTTAAATAGCTTGCAAAATACGTGGCCTTATGGTTACAGTATGCCCATCGCAGTTCGCTACACGCAGGACGCTTTTTCACGTTCTGGTTGGTTGTGGCCTGTTGATGCTAAAGGTGAGCCGCTTAAAGCTACCAGTTATATGGCTGTTGGTTTCTATGTGGCTAAATACGTTAACAAAAAGTCAGATATGGACCTTGCTGCTAAAGGTCTAGGAGCTAAAGAATGGAACAACTCACTAAAAACCAAGCTGTCGCTACTTCCCAAGAAGCTGTTCAGAATCAGAATGAGCCGCAACTTCGGGATGAAAATGCTCACAATGACAAATCTGTCCACGGAGTGCTTAATCCAACTTACCAAGCTGGGTTACGACGCGACGCCGTTCAACCAGATATTGAAGCAGAACGCAAAAAGAGAGATGAGATTGAGGCTGGGAAAAGTTACTGTAGCCGACGTTTTGGCGGCGCAACCTGTGACGACAAATCTGCTCAAATTTATGCGCGCTTCGATAAAAATGATTGGCGTATCCAACCTGCAGAGTTTTATCGCTTCCATGACGCAGAAGTTAACACTTTCGGATATTTCTGATGAGTCGAAAAATTATCTTGATAAAGCAGGAATTACTACTGCTTGTTTACGAATTAAATCGAAGTGGACTGCTGGCGGAAAATGAGAAAATTCGACCTATCCTTGCGCAGCTCGAGAAGCTCTTACTTTGCGACCTTTCGCCATCAACTAACGATTCTGTCAAAAACTGACGCGTTGGATGAGGAGAAGTGGCTTAATATGCTTGGCACGTTCGTCAAGGACTGGTTTAGATATGAGTCACATTTTGTTCATGGTAGAGATTCTCTTGTTGACATTTTAAAAGAGCGTGGATTACTATCTGAGTCCGATGCTGTTCAACCACTAATAGGTAAGAAATCATGAGTCAAGTTACTGAACAATCCGTACGTTTCCAGACCGCTTTGGCCTCTATTAAGCTCATTCAGGCTTCTGCCGTTTTGGATTTAACCGAAGATGATTTCGATTTTCTGACGAGTAACAAAGTTTGGATTGCTACTGACCGCTCTCGTGCTCGTCGCTGCGTTGAGGCTTGCGTTTATGGTACGCTGGACTTTGTAGGATACCCTCGCTTTCCTGCTCCTGTTGAGTTTATTGCTGCCGTCATTGCTTATTATGTTCATCCCGTCAACATTCAAACGGCCTGTCTCATCATGGAAGGCGCTGAATTTACGGAAAACATTATTAATGGCGTCGAGCGTCCGGTTAAAGCCGCTGAATTGTTCGCGTTTACCTTGCGTGTACGCGCAGGAAACACTGACGTTCTTACTGACGCAGAAGAAAACGTGCGTCAAAAATTACGTGCAGAAGGAGTGATGTAATGTCTAAAGGTAAAAAACGTTCTGGCGCTCGCCCTGGTCGTCCGCAGCCGTTGCGAGGTACTAAAGGCAAGCGTAAAGGCGCTCGTCTTTGGTATGTAGGTGGTCAACAATTTTAATTGCAGGGGCTTCGGCCCCTTACTTGAGGATAAATTATGTCTAATATTCAAACTGGCGCCGAGCGTATGCCGCATGACCTTTCCCATCTTGGCTTCCTTGCTGGTCAGATTGGTCGTCTTATTACCATTTCAACTACTCCGGTTATCGCTGGCGACTCCTTCGAGATGGACGCCGTTGGCGCTCTCCGTCTTTCTCCATTGCGTCGTGGCCTTGCTATTGACTCTACTGTAGACATTTTTACTTTTTATGTCCCTCATCGTCACGTTTATGGTGAACAGTGGATTAAGTTCATGAAGGATGGTGTTAATGCCACTCCTCTCCCGACTGTTAACACTACTGGTTATATTGACCATGCCGCTTTTCTTGGCACGATTAACCCTGATACCAATAAAATCCCTAAGCATTTGTTTCAGGGTTATTTGAATATCTATAACAACTATTTTAAAGCGCCGTGGATGCCTGACCGTACCGAGGCTAACCCTAATGAGCTTAATCAAGATGATGCTCGTTATGGTTTCCGTTGCTGCCATCTCAAAAACATTTGGACTGCTCCGCTTCCTCCTGAGACTGAGCTTTCTCGCCAAATGACGACTTCTACCACATCTATTGACATTATGGGTCTGCAAGCTGCTTATGCTAATTTGCATACTGACCAAGAACGTGATTACTTCATGCAGCGTTACCATGATGTTATTTCTTCATTTGGAGGTAAAACCTCTTATGACGCTGACAACCGTCCTTTACTTGTCATGCGCTCTAATCTCTGGGCATCTGGCTATGATGTTGATGGAACTGACCAAACGTCGTTAGGCCAGTTTTCTGGTCGTGTTCAACAGACCTATAAACATTCTGTGCCGCGTTTCTTTGTTCCTGAGCATGGCACTATGTTTACTCTTGCGCTTGTTCGTTTTCCGCCTACTGCGACTAAAGAGATTCAGTACCTTAACGCTAAAGGTGCTTTGACTTATACCGATATTGCTGGCGACCCTGTTTTGTATGGCAACTTGCCGCCGCGTGAAATTTCTATGAAGGATGTTTTCCGTTCTGGTGATTCGTCTAAGAAGTTTAAGATTGCTGAGGGTCAGTGGTATCGTTATGCGCCTTCGTATGTTTCTCCTGCTTATCACCTTCTTGAAGGCTTCCCATTCATTCAGGAACCGCCTTCTGGTGATTTGCAAGAACGCGTACTTATTCGCCACCATGATTATGACCAGTGTTTCCAGTCCGTTCAGTTGTTGCAGTGGAATAGTCAGGTTAAATTTAATGTGACCGTTTATCGCAATCTGCCGACCACTCGCGATTCAATCATGACTTCGTGATAAAAGATTGAGTGTGAGGTTATAACGCCGAAGCGGTAAAAATTTTAATTTTTGCCGCTGAGGGGTTGACCAAGCGAAGCGCGGTAGGTTTTCTGCTTAGGAGTTTAATCATGTTTCAGACTTTTATTTCTCGCCATAATTCAAACTTTTTTTCTGATAAGCTGGTTCTCACTTCTGTTACTCCAGCTTCTTCGGCACCTGTTTTACAGACACCTAAAGCTACATCGTCAACGTTATATTTTGATAGTTTGACGGTTAATGCTGGTAATGGTGGTTTTCTTCATTGCATTCAGATGGATACATCTGTCAACGCCGCTAATCAGGTTGTTTCTGTTGGTGCTGATATTGCTTTTGATGCCGACCCTAAATTTTTTGCCTGTTTGGTTCGCTTTGAGTCTTCTTCGGTTCCGACTACCCTCCCGACTGCCTATGATGTTTATCCTTTGGATGGTCGCCATGATGGTGGTTATTATACCGTCAAGGACTGTGTGACTATTGACGTCCTTCCCCGTACGCCGGGCAATAATGTTTATGTTGGTTTCATGGTTTGGTCTAACTTTACCGCTACTAAATGCCGCGGATTGGTTTCGCTGAATCAGGTTATTAAAGAGATTATTTGTCTCCAGCCACTTAAGTGAGGTGATTTATGTTTGGTGCTATTGCTGGCGGTATTGCTTCTGCTCTTGCTGGTGGCGCCATGTCTAAATTGTTTGGAGGCGGTCAAAAAGCCGCCTCCGGTGGCATTCAAGGTGATGTGCTTGCTACCGATAACAATACTGTAGGCATGGGTGATGCTGGTATTAAATCTGCCATTCAAGGCTCTAATGTTCCTAACCCTGATGAGGCCGTCCCTAGTTTTGTTTCTGGTGCTATGGCTAAAGCTGGTAAAGGACTTCTTGAAGGTACGTTGCAGGCTGGCACTTCTGCCGTTTCTGATAAGTTGCTTGATTTGGTTGGACTTGGTGGCAAGTCTGCCGCTGATAAAGGAAAGGATACTCGTGATTATCTTGCTGCTGCATTTCCTGAGCTTAATGCTTGGGAGCGTGCTGGTGCTGATGCTTCCTCTGCTGGTATGGTTGACGCCGGATTTGAGAATCAAAAAGAGCTTACTAAAATGCAACTGGACAATCAGAAAGAGATTGCCGAGATGCAAAATGAGACTCAAAAAGAGATTGCTGGCATTCAGTCGGCGACTTCACGCCAGAATACGAAAGACCAGGTATATGCACAAAATGAGATGCTTGCTTATCAACAGAAGGAGTCTACTGCTCGCGTTGCGTCTATTATGGAAAACACCAATCTTTCCAAGCAACAGCAGGTTTCCGAGATTATGCGCCAAATGCTTACTCAAGCTCAAACGGCTGGTCAGTATTTTACCAATGACCAAATCAAAGAAATGACTCGCAAGGTTAGTGCTGAGGTTGACTTAGTTCATCAGCAAACGCAGAATCAGCGGTATGGCTCTTCTCATATTGGCGCTACTGCAAAGGATATTTCTAATGTCGTCACTGATGCTGCTTCTGGTGTGGTTGATATTTTTCATGGTATTGATAAAGCTGTTGCCGATACTTGGAACAATTTCTGGAAAGACGGTAAAGCTGATGGTATTGGCTCTAATTTGTCTAGGAAATAACCGTCAGGATTGACACCCTCCCAATTGTATGTTTTCATGCCTCCAAATCTTGGAGGCTTTTTTATGGTTCGTTCTTATTACCCTTCTGAATGTCACGCTGATTATTTTGACTTTGAGCGTATCGAGGCTCTTAAACCTGCTATTGAGGCTTGTGGCATTTCTACTCTTTCTCAATCCCCAATGCTTGGCTTCCATAAGCAGATGGATAACCGCATCAAGCTCTTGGAAGAGATTCTGTCTTTTCGTATGCAGGGCGTTGAGTTCGATAATGGTGATATGTATGTTGACGGCCATAAGGCTGCTTCTGACGTTCGTGATGAGTTTGTATCTGTTACTGAGAAGTTAATGGATGAATTGGCACAATGCTACAATGTGCTCCCCCAACTTGATATTAATAACACTATAGACCACCGCCCCGAAGGGGACGAAAAATGGTTTTTAGAGAACGAGAAGACGGTTACGCAGTTTTGCCGCAAGCTGGCTGCTGAACGCCCTCTTAAGGATATTCGCGATGAGTATAATTACCCCAAAAAGAAAGGTATTAAGGATGAGTGTTCAAGATTGCTGGAGGCCTCCACTATGAAATCGCGTAGAGGCTTTGCTATTCAGCGTTTGATGAATGCAATGCGACAGGCTCATGCTGATGGTTGGTTTATCGTTTTTGACACTCTCACGTTGGCTGACGACCGATTAGAGGCGTTTTATGATAATCCCAATGCTTTGCGTGACTATTTTCGTGATATTGGTCGTATGGTTCTTGCTGCCGAGGGTCGCAAGGCTAATGATTCACACGCCGACTGCTATCAGTATTTTTGTGTGCCTGAGTATGGTACAGCTAATGGCCGTCTTCATTTCCATGCGGTGCACTTTATGCGGA
>CAZNML010000129.1:0-5254 GCA_964574275.1 uncultured Thiosulfatimonas sp.
CTAAAAGGTTTATTGATTAACGTGATGAAATAACAGGACTTTAATGAAGCTGCTTTTTATTTTATTGGCGTTAATCATCCTGATTCTACAAGCTCGCTTACTCTATTCTGAAGGAGGGGTAAGCGAGCTTTTTGCTTTACAGAAACAGTTATCTCAACTGGAGATTGAGCTTCAACAGCAGCAGGCATTAAACGCTCAACTTGCTGAAGAGGTTAAATTGTTACAAACTCAAGATCGCGCCATTGAAACGATTGCCCGTCAAACTTTGGGCATGGTGGCCAAAGATGAGGTTTTTGTTGAAGTGATCGAGCTGCCAGCCGAGGCTGAACAGCCTCTGTTGACGCGAGAGCTCTCAGTTGCTGAAGAAAATAACGCCAGCGACTAGCCGTTTCTCTTTTTGGCTGTCTGTTTAAGCAGGCCTGTTGGTTTTTTTATCCAATGTCAGTGTGCTTTTAATAACACATAAACACTTCCTGTGCCCCCGTCTTTGGGCAAACTGCTGCAAAATGCCAATACTTTTTTAATCTGTCTTAAGCGCATATTTACCAGATTCTTTAACACCGGCGCACTCGCTTCCGAATTATAACCTTTGCCGTGAATAACCAGCAGGCAACGTCTATTGTGTTGATAACAGCGGTTAATGTAGTTCTGTAGCGCTTCATCGGCGGCCTCTTCAGTCAAACCGTGCAGATCCAGTTCGGACTCAATAGGGTACTCTCCACGTTTTAAGCGGCTTAAATCCTGTAAACGAATGCCTTTGCGGTGGTAGAGCAGGTTCTCAAAAGCGCTGACGGATGCAATTTTCTCATACTGGCTGACGCTGTCTTGCTCACCGAACTGTGACTGGTGCTGGCGATTTTTATCGCGTAACTTGCGCATGGTGGCACGGTAGCGATCCTGCTGTTGATCACGCTGCTGGTTACCCTTTTTTGAGGTTTTCAATGGGGTGACCTCCTGCATTGCAGACGCAAACAGGGATTTCTCTTCTTCTGACAACTTAGACACTATATAATCTTCTTCTAGATATTTTTTAATGCGGATAGTTTACCTGATGAAGATTCTTCTCTCCAATGATGATGGTTATTTAGCACCTGGAATCCAGACTCTGTTTCGAACCTTGCAACAGTCTCAGATCTTTGAACAATTGGTGATGCTGGCACCGGATCGAAATCGCAGTGCGGCCAGTAACTCTTTAACGCTGCTTGAACCGCTACGCATCCAGGATCATACACCGCAACAGATGGAATCCAACTCAAGAGTTTATTCGTTGAACGGCACCCCAACCGATTGTGTGCATATGGGTATTAATGGCGCTTTGGACTATCAGCCTGATATTGTGATCTCCGGCATTAATGACGGAGCCAATATGGGGGATGATGTTCTCTATTCCGGTACGGTAGCGGCGGCAACCGAGGGGCGCTTTCTGGGTAAACCATCCATTGCCGTGTCACTCTGTGGCGACCAGCACTTTGAGACGGCGGCCTATGTGTTAATGCAGTTTTTAACGGATATGCCGGCAGTGAGTTCCGATACGATTATCAATATCAATGTACCGGATATTCCGCTTGAGCAGTTAAAAGGCGTGCAGATCACTCGTTTGGGTAAACGCCACTGCTCTGAGCCGGTGGTCAAACAAAAAGACCCGCGTGGTAAAGCTATTTTCTGGATTGGACCTGCAGGTGAAGCGGCGGATGCGGGGATTGGCACCGATTTTCACGCGGTGGATCACGGCTACGCCTCAATCACGCCGCTAAAGATTGATCTGACGCACTATGAGATGATGGACAACTTATCTAACTGGGCAGAGAAGCAGCGCTCATGAATCACTACTCTGGTTTTCAAGCTAAAAAATCCATTTTTGATTATGCCCCCGACTATCCCAATGAGGTGTTTCGACGCAATCAAGGTTTGGGGATGACCTCACAACGAACGCGTGACCGTTTGATTAGGCGTTTGATGGAGCTGGGAATCGAAGATGAACGCGTGTTGAATGTGATGCGTCTCGTGCCGCGACACTGCTTTCTGGATGAAGCGATGGCGAGCCGCTCCTACGAAGATACCGCTCTGCCGATTGGCTATGGACAGACCATCTCGCAGCCTATTGTCGTCGCTACTATGACGCAGTGGTTGCTGGCGAATACCGATCAGTACCCAATGAAGCGTGTATTAGAGATTGGTACCGGCTCTGGTTACCAGACGGCAATACTGTCGTTGCTGGTCGAACAAGTGTTTAGTGTCGAACGTATCGCTCCGCTGATGGAACGTGCGCAGCAGGTTTTACATGAGTTGCAACTCAATAATATTACTTTTGAGTTGAATGATGGCCATTGGGGTTGGCCGCAGCAGGCGCCTTTTGATGGCATTATCTCTGCGGCTTCACCGGCAAAGCTGCCTGAGGAGTTGATCTTACAGCTCAAAGAGGGCGGACGTCTGGTGATGCCGATCGGTGAGCAGCATCAGTTGCTGTATGGATTTGAAAAGACCTCGACAGGTATTAAAGAGACCTGTCTGGGAGAGGTGTTATTTGTACCAATGAAACAAGGAATTGAAACGTGAGTCTATTTTCGACTTTATATGAAAAAACACTGGGTTGGGCCAAGCACCCTAAAGCACCTTGGTATCTTGGAGGCATGAGTTTTGCCGAATCCTCTTTCTTTCCTATCCCACCGGATGTGATGTTAATGCCGATGGCTTTAGCCAAGCCGGACAGGGCTTTTCGTTATGCCTGGATTACCACTATCTTCTCACTGCTCGGCGGCCTGCTTGGCTATGCCATTGGTTACTGGTTGCTGGACATGGTATGGCCGCTGATTGAGTCGATGAATTACGTTGACAAGTACCGCCAGATTGAAGGTTTCTTTGATGAGTACGGTGTATGGATTGTCTTTGTAGCAGGTTTCAGTCCGATTCCCTATAAGTTATTTACCGTGACGGCGGGTGCCACCAGTATGGCGCTGCTGCCATTTATTATCGCCTCCTTTATTGGCCGTGGGGCACGCTTCTTTTTAGTGGCCTGGATTATGAAAGTGGGCGGTGAGCGCTACGAACACAAAATCAGACAGTGGATCGACTGGCTGGGTTGGTTAGCGGTGGCTTTAGTCGGTTTATATCTGCTGTATAAACTGAGTTAACGATTTAGATGGTATGAGTGAATGGTTTTAAAGTCTGTCTTAAGTCATTGTTTTAAAAATCAATTCAACCTAAGTTGGTTTGCAGCGGTTTTTTTATTAGCTGCTGTTGTTATGACGACAGGCTGCAGCTCTAATGAGCGTAAGCGCGACTACCTCAAAGCGCACTCAACCGATCTAACGCTCCCCAAGTCAAAGGGTGAGCGCACAAATAAACAGGCCTGCTCTTCGCCTTATAAGGTTGTTTGGGGGGATACATTAAGTGGTATCGCTTTAAAGTGCCGCGTATCGCAGTCTGCTTTAGCCAGTGCCAACGGCATTGGGGCACCTTATGCCATTCGTGTCGGTCAAAAGCTGGTCATTCCAACGGGTTCCGGCAGAGTGCTGGCAAGGCAAACGAAAAAAACGTCGACTCACACCTTGCCAAGCTCGGCTGAAATTCGTCAGAGCTATAAAAAAGTGAATTGGCAGTGGCCAATGCAGCAAAAACTGGACTATCGTTTTATCCGTGACAGCGCCGGAATCACTGGTTTGCAGATCAACAGTTTTCCTGGCATGCCGGTGTTGGCAGTAGCCGATGGTGAAGTGGTGTATGCTGGCAGTGCCATTATGCAGTTTGGTGAGATGGTGATGCTAAAACACCCGAGTGGCCATATCAGTGTCTATGCGCACAACAGCACGATCAAGGTGAAAGAGGGGCAGCAGGTTAAGGCCGGACAGCAGATCGCCTCCACCGGTGAAACCGGTTTGACCAATCGACCTAAACTGTATGTGGAAGCACGCTACCGCGGCAAGAAGGTGGATATTAAAAAGCTTTTACAATAGTGCGCTTCTAAGAGGTGGGTTGCATAATCAATGCCAACACCACCTCTCTGTCCTCGGTCGTTAACACATTGTAGGTGCGGCAAGCGGCCAAGTTATTCATCACTTCCAGGCCAACACCGTGCTGTGAGCAGTAGGCGAACAGTCGTGGTTCTGGAAACTGTTGCGTCTCACCGGTTCCTAAGATAATCACTTCAGGCTTCAGGGCCATAATTTGATCAAGGTGTTTCGTAGTCAGCTCTGAGAGCTGCTGACAATCCCAGTCTGTTACCAGCTGTTTTTGATTTAAAAAGCAGCTGCCACTGATGAAGTCCGCGTTAATTTTTACCTTGCCAGGTTCATAGTGTTTAACTGCAAGAACATTTGAATCTCGGTGCTCGGTAAATTTCATAAAAACTCATCTTATTAAGTCGAAGTTGTCTTAGCGACGGCTTCTGCCGGAAAAGCACTATTAAAGCGGATTTTATGAATATTTTCAATTGACGAAAAGAATAGTTACTGTAAAATTATTTGATTATAAAAAATTCTTATTTACACGCTTTTTGCGTGGCTTAATGAAGGCTCGATACGTGATAGAAGATTTCCCTAGGATTAAGAGACTCCCTCCATATGTGTTCAATATTGTTGGCGAATTAAAAGCAGAAGCACGCCGCAGAGGTGAAGACATTATTGATTTTGGTATGGGTAACCCCGACCAAGACACACCTAAACACATTGTTGACAAGTTGATTGAAGTTGTGCAGCGCGAAGGCACACATCGCTACTCTGTGTCGCAGGGGATTCCACGTTTACGTAAAGCGGTCTGTAACTGGTATCAAAACAAGTTCGACGTAGAGCTGGATCCAGACAGTGAAGCGGTGGTCACCATTGGCTCCAAAGAGGGCTTGGCACACTTGGCGATGGCGGTCGTGGATAAAGGCGATACCGTATTGGTTCCAAATCCGGCTTATCCGATTCACCCTTATGGCTTTGTCATTGCCGGAGCGGATATTCGTCATGTCAAAATGACGCCGGATGTAGACTTCTTTGATGAGCTGGAGAAGGCGATTAAGGAGACCTGGCCAAAACCTAAAATGCTGGTTTTAAACTTCCCTGGAAACCCAACGACACAGACGGTTGATTTGGACTTCTTTGAGAAAGTGGTGGCGATTGCTAAAGAGCACGGTATCTGGGTGATTCATGATTTGGCCTATGCCGATATCGTTTTTGACGGTTATAAAGCGCCATCGATTATGCAGGTAGAGGGTGCGAAAGACGTTGCGGTTGAGTTCTATACGCTGTCTAAAAGCTACAATATGCCTGGT
>CAZNML010000130.1:0-5092 GCA_964574275.1 uncultured Thiosulfatimonas sp.
GAACGTTTTTATCGAAATAATGACTATGAATTTGGCTCTAGATGGAGTCTTGTAAAACCTTCATGGGTCAAGGGAAGTGCCTATACCCAGCAAAGAGGAGTTCCAGTGAGGCCTTTACAGACAATTTAGACAAGATATTAATGTGAGAGATAGTAGCAGCAATTCTTTAGCTTAAAGGGTCAGAATCCACCATTACGTGTCCTATCTATAAGCTCCCTAGCAAGCTTATCGTCCGCATGAGAGGCCAATTCTAGGTAAAGTCCCTTCAAAATGCTCTTTACGCCCACTTGTTTATTTTTCATAACAAAAATTTGAAATGCAATGCTGTAAAACATTTGTAAGTAGACGAAAGGGAAGCTAGTAGGTACTTAAATTGCTTAGTCATAGAAAAAAACGAGCACTTACTAGCTTATATTAGCGGATGGTTTCAGTTAGTTACCGCCAACACTGCTAAGGTAGTTATCCATGATATGCAGCGGTTGTCCTGGTTGACCATTGAAATCAAGCATCTTGGCTTTATCCAGAATCTTACCAAACAGTACTTCTTCTTCATGCTGTTCAGCAATAAACCACTCAATAAAATTAAATGTTGTATAGTCTTGAGCTGAATCAGCCGCTTTGGCAATGGCCTTAATCATTGCGGTGACTTTTAGTTCATGCTGATAGGCTGCATTAATGACATCCATTAAAGTAGCAAACTCTCTTGGAGGTTGAGGAATGGCTTCAATGGTCACTTCTTGGCCACATTCTGTTAGGTAATCAAAAATCTTATCCATATGCGTTCTCTCTTCCAGGCTGTGCTCTCTGAAAAATTTAGCGCTACCTTCAAGGCCTTGATGGTCACACCAAGCGCTTAATTGTAGGTATACATTGGAGGCAAAAAACTCTGCGTTGACTTGATCGTTCAGCAGTTTAGAAATTTCAGGGGTTAACATTTGTTTTCCTTTTTCTGTAGTTATTCAAATATCTGGTTAATGGTAGCAGTTATTGAGTAGATAAAACAGCGCAATGATTGTGTCATTTTCGGAGTAACACGTTTATCCAAGGGCATCTTCTTATTTACCTGCAAACAATAATTTATTGTAAATGAAAATAATTATCATTTTTTATCAAAATTCTATTGAAATGAGAATTGTTAACGTTTATAGTACGTATCAGAATTTAATTAATTAATAATAATTCCTATTATCATTATTATTTAAGTAGCCGTTCTTTAATAATTTGAGTTTTAGCAGGGAGACGCTTTTGAATAAGTCTATCGAAGTCGTCAACTGCCTGTTGCAAGTCTATGAAGACTCTTTGAAGCATGATGGTTTTGCGGACATTCGAGTTGAGATAAAGATTCTCAAACGTGGTCAAAAAGAGGTGATTATTCATAGTGGTAAACAGTATAGGTATGTTATCGACTGCCCTGATTCGGTAACAGATCAGCAGTTGGACGACCCTTTAAGGGGATATGAGCTCATTGCGAGATCAGAACTTAAAAAGCTTAAAAAAGGCCAGGCTAAGTCGTTTAGTTTGGCTAGGTAAGCTAACTGTTATAAAAAGATTTGAGAGGGTGTTGCTCAATAAGCAACACTTCTTAAAACCGGTTTAATTCATTTACTCCTAATAAATGAAGTAAGCCAAAATTTACATCGCTCCTGTGGGTGGAGGTTGTTCTTGAAGCGAATTGCATTGGCAAATTCGCAATGGTAGTGCAAAGCAAAATTGTTCAATTGAGCTTTGTTTCACGTTGATTACTTTGTGCTTGAGACGTTTTAAGCACAGGGACTAATAAAAATAAGGTAAACAAATGTTTAGTAAATCAAAAATCCAAGAACTAATGTCTAAATTCTCACAAGTGAATGTAAACGATATCCAAGATTCTTCACTTCGTGCTAAAGCTGCTAAGCTTAAGAAAAAGCAAGGTGGTTTCACATTGCTTGAGCTACTAGTTGTTGTTGCTATCCTTGCTGCAATCGCTGGTACAGCTTCTATCGCTCTACAAGATACAGATGCACGTGCATCAGCAGCGGCTCACGTTGCAATGATGGATGAGTTAAACAAAGGTATCCGTACTTTCCGTGTTCTTAACAAAAACACACTACCATCTGGGTTTGATGCCATGGTTCAAGATAGTGCCGGTGACTTTGGTGTGACCGACGGTGCGTATCTTTCTATCGGTGCAGCGGGTGAAGCCCTAACAAGAGTAGCGCTGACGGCTGATGCGGCAGAAATCCTAAACGGTGGTGGTATTGACTCTTTACAGTACGTTGATACTTCTTTGACGCCAGCAGATTCAGCCGTTAACTGTTCTGACCTAAGTGCAGTGGTTGCCAGCCGTGGTAACGCAGTGGTTGCAGGTAACATTCATATGTCTCCAGCCGCAAACGGTTGTGGTTATACATGGAATAACGTTGATGGTGACGCTGGTACAGCAGGTTATCAGTTAAATGGTGCGCCAGAAATCATGACTTGGACAGGTGGGTTTGAGCGTGTATTAGGTGCGGCTGGTGCTGACTTTGATGGTGATGCAACCGGTGCGCCAGTTCTAATGGCGGTCGGTCTTGGGCCATCTTCTAACCTATTCAATGCTAATGATCTAGGTGGTATGACTTCGGTTCCTGTTTACCGTCACGTTGGTGAGTTGGAATATAACCGTTTCATCGCTTTATTCAATATCGGTACTTATGACTCTGCTGATACATCAGCAACGGGTACTTATACTGCGGCAGACCAAGTTGTGCTATCAGCCATTGTTGATGGTGCTGGTGATACCAAAGAAGAAGAGCTTGGTGAGTGGGACGGTACTCGTAACACAATCTAATCTCGTTCGATTCGTATGATCTTGTTTGGGTCCGGTTAGGTTAACTCCGTCTGTTTTCCGGACTCAAAATTGCGGGCTAAGTCACACTTAGCTCGCTTTTTTCGAGACTCTATTTGTATTTCTTTTTCCTAAGTTTTTTAACAGGCCTGTTGGGTTTGATGGGTTGTTGCGTCATTAAAAGGCTTAGCAAAAAGAATTGCGTCAAAAATTGCACGTGTTTGGCCAAGGTTTTATAGCGATCTCTCTAGGTTTTAAAAGGGATAACAGGTGATGAATGTGTTTGCAGGTGATATTGAACAAATGCAACCTCGTCCTATCAATCAGCAAGGGTTTACCTTGTTGGAGCTGTTGGTGGTTATCTCCATTTTGGCCGCCATCTCTTTTACCACCGCTACCGTTTTTCAAGGCATTGACGAAGAGGTCGATGCTCAATTGACCCAGGTGGAATTGGTTGAGGTGGCCAAAGCGGTGCGCCGTTTTAGAGCGGATACGGGTTACTTCCCCAAAGAGGGGGCTTTTGATTTGGGCGAGAGTGCCATTACAGCGGGCGATTGTCGTGATCTATATACGGTGTTAACCGGTAGTTCGACAGGCCATCCGGCCGCTGGGATTGAGGTTAACAATGCGGATTTTTTCCCTAGCTATGCCCCAGCGAGTTGTGAAGAACGAGTCGTTTGGTTTTATAACGCCGCTAATTTAAGCCAACTGACGGGCGTGGGCACATTTAAAGATGGGATGAGCGGAGTTATGGATTGGGATGCGGCGGCGGCAAGAGGCTGGCGTGGTCCCTATCTGGATGCCAGTGCCGAAGGTTACGTCGATATGGGCTCAGCAGATTCAACTGCTTGGACTCCTATTGCGGGTTCCGTTTATGCGGATATTCCCGCGGTGTTTACCGGTAGCCCAGAAAGGCCATTAGGCGCTTATTACGTTAGTCGCCGTGTCCCTTCTGACAATGCCGGTTATATCGCAGGTGATGTCTCAGATTTGGAATGGTCTGGACGCCCGATTTTAATGTTTGTTGAGAAAAACGGAGTGGTTGCTGAGAAGGTCATCTTGGTTTCAATGGGAGCTAACGGTGCTTTAGACAGCAACTTAGGGCAGTTGGACACCTGTATTCCTGGTGGCGACGATCAGGTGATCTGTATTTATGCAGACTAATTTTAAGTAAATGGCCTATTTAGAAGGCTAAGAGATAAATGATATGAAAAAAACTGGTTGGAATAAGAGCTGGTTATGGATAGGAGTGTTTCTGATTATGAATGGTTTTCAGTCGAGTGCGCTAGCTATGGGGCAAGACATTCTTAATGCCGCCATGCAAAAAAATGGGGATTTTGGAGACTATCAATACATTGAAGACATGCCTCAATTTGTGGCCGATAGTCAGCGTCTTAAGGACGGAACCAAAGAGATTCAGGTTGATAAGTTTGTAGTATTTGATGCCCAGGTAATGACACTTCCAGAAAAACAAAAAACCGATTATCTCTATCTGGCCATGTCAGTGGCGAAAGTCAATCCAGTGCCAGAGGTTGATCATGCCATGTTTGTAGGTGTGTCAGAAGATGTGGTGCTCCCAGTTTATGTTGAGCAAAGTGTGGTGAAAAAGTTTGCAAAACTGCATGAGCAGTATGGTGCGGAAGGGTTTAGAAATCGCAAAATGCGTTTTGCGGGAATTCATGTTTATAACTACTCAAAGGGGCCTGCAATTGTCGTTGAGTCCATTGCCGCAGCACCTTAAGTAGAGACTGTTTTGACTGTTCAGACTCAACAATCTGTTTTTTTAAAAGCTCAGCAGAGAGGGTTTACTCTGCTTGAGCTTTTGTTGGTGGTGACGATTCTATCTTCAACGGCCATGGTGGCCATGATGACATTTGAGGCGACCACGGCACAAAATCGTATTGAAGAGAACGAGCAGCGTTTGCTGCTATTAAAACGCGCCACCATTCAGACACTGAATTATGACTATAACCACGATGGCATTATTGATCGCACACAGCTTAAAGGCTATGTGGTGGATAACGGACGTTTACCACCCTGTGTGTCGGGTTTGATGCCAGAAACCGATGAAGGAACAAGTAAATATGTTGATGACTGTGATGATGCTACTGATAGTGCTGATAGTGGTGGAAGTGACATGGAGAATTTTGGATTAAAGAAGCCTGTATTCGACCCAACGGCTACAGAAATTGATGGGTTTAAGTATAACGATAGCTCTTTAGATGAAATTGAACTGGATCAAGAAGGAGAGGGATTATTGAAAGGGTTCAGGCCGGTCTATCTTAG
>CAZNML010000131.1:0-5006 GCA_964574275.1 uncultured Thiosulfatimonas sp.
ATTGATCCGGTGCGTTTTATTGGTAATCGCAGCTCTGGAAAAATGGGCTTTGCTATTGCGGAGATGGCTACCAAGGCGGGGGCCGAGGTGAAGTTGATTGCCGGGCCGGTTAATTTAGCCACGCCCGCCAAGGTGGAACGCATTGATGTGCGTTCGGCGTTACAGATGTTTGAAGCGGTACAGCACCATTACGCCGCAGCCGATGTCTTTATCAGTGCGGCGGCCGTGGCCGACTTTAGAGTGGCAGCGGCGTCTGAACATAAGCTTAAGAAACAGGTGGGGACCGATGAGATGAGCTTAACGCTGGTTAAAAATCCCGACATTGTTGCCTGGGTGGCGCAGCAGGATAAGCGACCGTTTGTGGTTGGCTTTGCGGCCGAAACCCAGAATGTGCTTGAGTATGCCAAAGATAAATTGCAGCGTAAAAACCTGGATATGATCTGCGCCAATCAGGTAGGTGAAACGCAAGGCTTTGAACAGGATGATAATGCCTTGACTCTGATTACCGCCGAGCAGCAGCAGGCGTTGCCAAGTTCTGCTAAAACCGATCAGGCGATGGCGTTGCTCGACTTTATGCGAGTGCACGCCAAACTTTGATTTTTATAAAAAAATCAGGCCTGGTTATTTAAAATCTGGGTCAAACAAGCGTTGTTAAATGAGTCTATTTGGGCTGTGAAAGGGCGATCTCGGTCGGGGTTAACTCGCGGCTCTCTCCCGGTTTGAGCGTCGGGTCGAGCTTAATTGGGCCGATGGCATGACGGTGCAATTTCAGTACCTGGTTACGGAAGCGGCCAAACATGCGTTTGATCTGATGGTATTTTCCCTCCACCAACACCACTTCCGCTTCAAACTCGGACAGAATTTTGATCTCAGCTGGCCGGGTGGTAATGTCTTCAAAAGCAAAATACATCCCTTCGGCAAAGGCGGCAATATAGTCTTCGCTCAGCGGATTTTTAACGGTCACCAGATAGCGTTTGCAGATGTTCTTTTCCGGCAGGGTTAACGCCTTTGACCAGCGGCCGTCATTGGTCAGCAGCATCAGCCCCGAGGTATTCAGATCCAAACGTCCCACCATATGAAAGTCTTCGCGGTCCTCTCGATCCAGCAGGTCAATCACCGTTTGGTGTTTGTCATCCTTGGTGGCGCTGACCACGCCCACTGGCTTGTGCAGCATAATATAGCTCGGCTTTTTTGATGCCAGAAGTTGGCCGTCGACATTGATTTGATTAAACTCGTCGACCAGTTGCTGCACGCTGCGAGCGGGTTGCTGATCCACCAGAATCCGTCCTTGCGCCAGCAAGGGTTTAACATCACGGCGGTTGATCAGTAAACGGGCGCTGATATAGCGATCCAGTCGGGTGCGTTTAGCGGGCATAGGCGGTCAGTGGTTCAGGATAAAAGTCAGGCTGAGTATAGAGGAGTACCGGGTGGTTTGACTAGCGTTTTTTGCTGCCGCTCAGTTATTTGCAGATCTGCTGGAACGATAATTAGAGTCTTTATTTGGTCTTTGATTGAGTCCAGCAACCCAACCCCAGGTTTATAGTAGAATAGTCATTTTTCTATTCGAGTCTTTTCAAGAGGAAGCGTACATGACCATACAAGTGGAATATAAAATTCTGGACCCGCGTTTAGGCAATGAAATTGAGATGCCGCACTATGGCACTAAAGGTTCTGCCGGGCTGGATCTGCGTGCCTGTATTGACGAGGATATGACGATTGAGCCGGGGCAGACGGTATTGATTCCAACCGGCATGGCGATTCATTTGGATGATGCCGGCTTGGCGGCGATGCTGCTGCCGCGTTCCGGTTTGGGGCACAAACACGGCATTGTGTTGGGGAACCTGGTGGGGTTGATTGATTCGGATTACCAGGGGCCGCTTATGGTCTCGGTGTGGAATCGCGGCGATACCCCTTATCAGGTGGAAGTGGGAGAGCGCATTGCGCAAATGGTGATTGTGCCGGTACTGCAGCCGGTATTTACCGAGGTGGAAGAGTTTGGTGATGCCACCGAACGTGGACAGGGAGGCTTTGGCTCAACCGGCAGCAAATAGTTCTGTTTTTCTAAAGCTGTTTTAAATTGAGCAGGCCTGCTCGTTTTTCAGTTTTATAAACTATTGGCGCAAAAAAAACCGCCGCTTCAGCAGTGTGAAGCGGCGGTTTTTTTATATGAGAATCAAGCTGTGATTACTCCAGCTCAGCCGTGGTATCTGAGCTGTTGGCATCAATACGGTTCACGGACATTGGCGTACCATTTTCATCGGTGGTAAACACATGCCAGATATCATTGGCACCACTGCCACCACTGATTGGCGCATTAAAGGTAAAGGTTCTGCCGAAGTTATCAATCACCTTAACCACCGCATTGGAGCTGCCGGAGATTGAGCCTTCATCAGAACTGAGATAGTAATCCGCGTGGTGCACATAGAAGTGGTAGTTACCATCGGTCATCTCACTCAGGGTGATGGTTTCCGGACCATAACCATCGACCTCATCTCGGTCTAGAATGGCGGTCGGGTTGCTGTCGCAGCTGGCGCTATCATTCAGTTCGGTATCTGCCCAGCACTGCTCATTGACATTGATATGAAATCTTGAGCTGGTGCCCGCCTTAGGTCCGGTCAAGTGCGCATCCAAATCCTCTGGAGAATCACTCCACTGCAGGGTAATGGTCATGGAGGTGACTACCGGAGTAGTGGCAGTTGGCTCGTCCTCCGGTGGTGTGGTCTGCGGCACCATAAACAGTTGGCCGGCTGCGGTTCCACTGTTGATTGAGATGTTTTCAAACTGGGTGTGATAACCGGTCTTGCTCAGCTCCAGTGTGTAGCTGCCCGGTGTCAGGTCGGTAAAGCTAAAGCTGCCACCGACATCACTGCTGGTGGTGGCTGTCACGGCACCGCTCTGTGTATTCTGGCCGGCACGAATCTTAATTGTGGCATCGGCAATGACGCTGTCGTCAGAGGTGGCGTCGATAATGGTTGCAGAGTAATCAACGGCTGCGGTTTCAGTGGTCAGGATGACGGTTGATAAACTGATATTACTGCTGTCGCTGTCGGTTGAGACCGTGTTGATGGTCACACTCTGGTAACCGGTTGCGCTCACTTCAATATTAAAGCTCTGTTCACGCAGTAGAGGCAGTGAAAACTCGCCATTGGCATCGGCGGTGGTGGTGCTAACCGCACCGCTGGTTGAGTTGGTGGCGGTAATGCTGACTGTGCCAGTGGTAATGGCTGCATTGCTGTCATCCAGCACACGACCGGAAACGCTCACCTCATTGGTTACGACTAATGGTGCGAAGTTCTCATCCAGTAAAGTGACGCTGGCGCCATAGTAGGTGAAGTTCAGGTTATCCAAAGCGCCATCATAACCGGTGCTGTCCGCACTAAACTCGCCGTTGAAATGGTCAAAACCAGAGAAGTCGCTGTCAGAGACCATGCCGTTCATGGCGCTGATCTGAGTGTTTAGACTGCTCTCAAACTGAGTAAAGTTGGTGCTTTGAAAGTTGTCAAACAGGTCTTGCAGTGTTTGCGTGCTGGAGAGCGCTTGCGACATAATCAGACTGGTGACCGGGGTAATATTGACGTTGCTTGCTGACTCGGCGTAGGAGTAAAGCTCAATGCCGAGATTCAGATCCACCGCCTTTAGAATATACGGGGCGCTCAGAGCCGAGACATTAACTGAGAAGGTTCCGCTGCTGCTGGCGGTAGCGCTGGCGCTATTCCCCCCTGAACCTTGAACGGTAATGGTGGCGCCATCCAGTGCCGCACCGACGGCAGCTGTTCCGGTTAGATTTGAGGTGCTAGCCGGGCTGTCTGAGCTGCCGCCGCCACCGCCGCAACCAGTTAATAGCAAAGCAAAAACAAGGCTGAAAAGAGGGGTAAATAATTTCATATAAGCGTCTTTGTTTAGAGTTCGTTAATATTAATGGCGGGTATTTTACGATTTAAGTAATTGTCTTATAAAGTATTTTCACAAAAAAATTTAATATTACGTGATTAATAAACGGGTTATTAATGGAATAAAGCCCATTAAAATTCAAAAATAAGCGATCAACTCTGGCGCTTGCCTTACAATAATGGCATTAGAAATATAGGAAGGCAGCAGTATGGCGCAGGTGGTAGAGAGTATTTTCAGAGCATACGATATTCGTGGTGTGGTCGATCAGGCAATGACCGAGGAGACGGTTGAACTGATTGGTCGCGCGCTGGGTTCTGAGATTATTAAGTCAGGTCAAAATAAAATTGTAATTGGTCGAGACGGTCGCTTGTCTGGTCCGCGTTTTATTGACAGACTTTCAGCAGGCCTGCTCAGTTGTGGCGTGGATGTGATTGATCTTGGTGAGGTCACCACGCCGATGGTCTATTTTGCCGCCGCCACCTTGGAGGGGGTCAACTCCTGTGCTGCCATTACCGGTTCACACAATCCGCCGAACTATAACGGTATTAAGATGGTGGTGAATGGCACTACCCTGTCGGGCGAGTGGATTCAAACCCTGCTACAACGCATTCAGAATGATGACTTTGAGTCGGGTCAGGGACAGTTAAGCCAGCTGGATATTACCCAGGCCTATCAGGATGCGATTGTTAAAGACGTTAAGCTGGCACGTCCACTTAAGGTAGTGATTGATGCCGGTAACGGTGTGGCCGGTGAGTATGCACCGCAGATTATGCGTAGCTTAGGGTGCGAGGTGACCGAGTTGTTCTGTGAGGTGGATGGCAACTTTCCTAACCACCACCCGGACCCGGCTAAACCGAAGAACCTGGTTGATTTGATTGCCAAGGTGAAACAGGTCGGTGCTGATATCGGCTTGGCGTTTGACGGCGATGGCGATCGTTGTGGTGTGGTTGACGAGAGCGGAGAAGTGCTGTATGCCGATCGTCAGATGATGCTCTATTCAAAGGATGTACTGAGCCGTAATCCAGGCGCGGAGATTCTGTTTGATATCAAGTGCAGTGCACTGTTGCCGAAAGAGATTGAAGCGGCCGGAGGTAAAGCCACCATGTGGAAAACCG
>CAZNML010000132.1:0-3393 GCA_964574275.1 uncultured Thiosulfatimonas sp.
GGATCTTCACTCCGATCAGATTCAAGGCTTTTTTGATATTCCTGTGGACAATATTTACGGTTCACCGCTATTGGTTGAGGACATGAATAAGAACTATAACCTAGACAACTTAAGCGTTGTTTCACCGGATATGGGGGGGGTAGTTCGAGCACGTGCGGTAGCAAAAGCAATTGACGCCGAGATGGCGATTATTGATAAGCGTCGTCCGAAAGCCAATGTGGCTAAGGTTATGAATATTATCGGTGACATCAAAGGTAAGGACTGCATCATTGTTGATGATATGGTTGATACGGCAGGTACTCTGTGTAAAGCGGCAGCAGCGCTGATGGATCGTGGTGCAAAAAGTGTTTCTGCTTATGTTGTTCACGCGGTGCTTTCCGGTCCGGCGGTGGAAAATATTAATAACTCGGTGTTGAAAGAGTTAGTGGTAACCGATTCGATTCCTGAAAGTGCAGAAGCGATGGCATCCGATAAAATTCGCCGTGTATCTATTGCGGATATGCTGGGTGAAACCATTCGCCGTGTCCATACTGAAGAGTCAGTGACGGCTCTGATGCAGCACTAATTGTTGCTGAAATCTAGAAAAGGCGCCTTAATGGCGCCTTTTTTGTTTCTGCAAGCGGGTTGAAGTTGTTGAATTTTAGATAAAAATTAACTAAAAAACAGTGGTAAATTGCGCGCGTTTGAGTATAATTCCCGCTTCACTTGCGTTTGGTCGCGAACGTGAGCCGTTTAATTAGACCGTTTTTACTATTTATGCCCCTGAATTAACAGGCGTAAAACGGTTGCTATTTGGAGAAAAACAATGAGCCAAACATGGACAGCAGAAATCCGTACTGAAGAAGGGAAAGGTGCGAGCCGCCGCCTTCGTCACGCGGGTAAAGTACCAGCAATTATCTATGGTGCTGGTAAAGACGCAGTATCAATCGCGTTTGAAGCAAAACTAGTTCGTCACGGATTTGAAGATGTAGATATGTTTAACTCTGTATTAAACATTGATGTAACTGGTGCAGGAACTGAGCAGTGTGTTGTTAAAGACATGCAGCGTCACCCAGCAACAGGTGAGATCTCTCACATCGATCTACAGCGTGTAGCTGACGACAGTATGATCACTAAGAAAGTACCTTTCAACTTTGAAGGTAAAGCTGTTGCACCAGGTGTTAAACTTGGTGGAATGATGACTTTCTTACAGTCAACTGTAGAGATCCGTTGTCTTGCTAAAGATCTACCGACAGCTGTAAAAGTTGATGTTTCAGCTATGGATGCAGGTACAAGCATGCGTCTATCTGATCTTCAGTTACCAGAAGGTGTTGTAATCACAGCCCTTACTCACGGTAACACTGATTACGACCAAGCGGTTGTAACAATCGGTAAACCAAAGCGTAAAGGTTAATTTGTTATTGATTATTCAATAATAGATTGATTTAACTGAGAGCCGGCGTCTATGTCATCTGTTCAACTTATTGTTGGTCTGGGTAATCCAGGCGATAAATATGAGCAGACTCGACATAACGCCGGTTTTTGGTTTGTGGACGAAGTAGCTAGACAGTACGGTGTAGTATTTCGCCCAGAGACCAAATTTCTTGGTCATGTTGCACGTGTGCAGTCTAATGGCATGGATTTCTGGCTGTTAAAGCCGGCCACTTTTATGAATCGCAGTGGCCAGTCAATTCAGGCGCTGGCCAAATTCTATAAAATTCCGGTTGAGTCGATTTTAGTAGTGCATGATGAGCTCGACCTGGAAGCCGGTGTCGCCAAACTTAAAGTGGGTGGCGGCCATGGCGGCCATAACGGTTTGCGCGATATGATTGCTGCCATGGGTAAAACCTTTGCGCGTCTACGTTTGGGGATTGGGCATCCAGGGCACCGTGATATGGTGGTGGACTATGTTCTAAAAGCACCATCCAAACCGGATCGACAGGCAATCGACGATGCAATTTATGATGCCAGCAAAGTGGTCACGGAAATTGTCAGTGGCGATCTGCAAAAAGCGATGCATCAACTGCACACCAAATAATTTCTTTATTCAGAGTTTTGCGCCACCTGATGGGTTGGGCAGATTTCACTCTTAGCAATGTTTATTCAGGAGAGCCGGAATGGCAATTAAATGCGGAATCGTTGGACTACCCAATGTAGGAAAATCAACTTTATTTAATGCGCTAACCAATGCGGGCATTGAGTCTGCTAACTACCCATTCTGTACCATTGAGCCGAATGTGGGTGTGGTGCCGGTACCGGACGCACGTGAACAGGCTTTGGCCGATATTGTTAATCCTGAACGTGTCTTGTCAGCGACGGTTGATTTCATGGATATTGCCGGTCTGGTTGAGGGGGCTTCCAAAGGTGAAGGTCTAGGTAATAAGTTCCTGGCGAATATCCGTGAAACGGATGCGATTGTGCAGGTGGTGCGCTGTTTTGAAAACGATGACATCGTGCACGTAGCCGGTAAGGTTGATCCAATCTCTGATATTGAAATCATCAATATGGAACTTGTGTTTGCTGATATGGAGTCGCTGGAGAAGGCGGCGGTTAAGCAGCAAAAACTGGCTAAAAGCGGTAATAAGGAGGCGAAAGCCAAATTAGAACTGTTTGAGCGTATTCTTAAAGAGATTGAAGATGGTACTCTGGTTCGTCAGCTGGAGATGACCGATGACGAGCGTGCTGTGATCAGCGAGTACCAGCTGCTGACCATCAAGCCGATGATGTACATCGCCAATGTTAACGAAGACGGGTTTGAGAACAACCCGCTACTGGATAAAGTTAAGGAACTGGCCGACAAGCAGGATGCGGTCGTAGTACCGATCTGTGCCGCAATCGAGTCAGAAATTGCTGAGTTGGACCCAGAGGACAAGGCGGACTTCCTGGAAGAGATGGGTCAGGATGAACCGGGTCTGAATCGTGTGATTCGTGCCGGTTATGAGTTGCTGGGTCTGCAAACCTACTTTACCGCCGGTGTTAAAGAGGTGCGTGCCTGGACAGTGAAGAAGGGGGCAACGGCGCCACAGGCGGCAGGTGTGATCCATACAGACTTTGAAAAAGGTTTTATCCGTGCAGAAGTAACCGCATATGACGACTTTATCGAGTATAAGGGCGACAGTGGTGCCAAAGCAGCTGGTAAGCAGCGTCTTGAAGGAAAAGACTACATCGTTCAAGACGGTGATGTAATGCATTTCCGCTTTAACGTCTAAAATTTTGTTTTTTAGTTCCTAAAGCAAGCACTACTCTTCGTTGTTAAATGGACACCTACTCATCGTAGGCTTACATTTAACAGCCTTGTCTAGCACTCACTTTAGGAGCTAAAAATTTAAAATTTGAATTCTATGTATTGCGAGGTTGGCTCAGCACAACTACTGTGTTGGAAAATGGTCACTTACTAACGTAAGCTCACATTTT
>CAZNML010000132.1:3493-5003 GCA_964574275.1 uncultured Thiosulfatimonas sp.
TCAGCACAACTACTGTGTTGGAAAATGGTCACTTACTAACGTAAGCTCACATTTTCCGCCTTGCCTTGCACCTGCTCCAGCTCCCAATAAAGATAAAATTATTTCTTGTTTTATTAACTCTTAATGTAAGCACTACTCTTCGTTGTTAAATGGACACCTACTCATCGTAGGCTTACATTTAACAGCCTTGTCTAGCACTCACTTTAGGAGCTAAAAATTTAAAATTTGAATTCTATGTATTGCGAGGTTGGCTCAGCACAACTACTGTGTTGGAAAATGGTCACTTACTAACGTAAGCTCACATTTTTTGCCTTGTCTTGAGTAACTCAAGTATCTTATAAGAATAAAATTACATAATGATCAGGCCTGGTTGAATTGTATTTAACCAGGCCTGATTAGTTTTTAGTGCTTAGAAATCGAGTAGAGATTCAATTTGTAGATTATTTTATTTAAGTAATTGAAAAAACGAGAGTTAACCAGTATAATCTGCCGTCTCTTTAGTCCTTCCCCCTTATTGCCCGTTAAAACAGTAAGTGGATTTATAGATTTAAATCTTTTTAAGTCTTTGAATTTATAGGTCTTTGGATTTGGATTATTTATTATATTTTAGGAACAAATTATGAAAACATTTGTTGCAAAACCAGCTGAAATCAAACGCGACTGGTATATTGTTGACGCTGAAGGTAAAACTTTAGGTCGTATGGCGGCAGAGATCGCTACACGTTTACGTGGTAAGCACAAGCCAGAATACACTCCACACGCTGACTGTGGTGACTACATTGTTGTTATCAATGCGGACAAAGTTGCTGTAACAGGTAACAAGCGTAAAGATAAAATGTACCACCACCACACTGGATATATTGGTAGCCTGAAGTCAACTAACTTTGAAAAGTTGATCGCGAAAGCGCCAGAGCGTCCAATTGAGTTCGCAGTTAAGGGAATGTTGCCAAAAGGTCCTCTAGGGCGTGCAATGTTTAAAAAGCTAAAAGTATATGGTGGGTCAGAACACCCTCATACTGCTCAACAGCCTAAAACTCTAGACTTGTAAGAAGGATTATTAAAATGGCAACAGAACAATACTACGGAACAGGTCGTCGTAAAAGCTCAGTAGCTCGCGTATTCTTACGTGCAGGTTCTGGGAAAATGACTGTAAATGGTCGTGATATCAATGAGTACTTCGCTCGTGAAACAGACCTTATGGTTATTAACCAACCTCTAGAAGCAACTGAAAGCGTTGAGAAGTTTGACGCTTACATCACTGTAAGTGGTGGTGGTACAACTGGACAAGCTGGTGCAGTTCGTCACGGTATCTCTCGTGCGCTAGTAGCATACGAAGAAGGTAACCGTTCTGCTCTACGTGCACGTGGTCTATTGACTCGTGATGCTCGTCAGGTTGAGCGTAAGAAAGTGGGTCTACGTAAAGCACGTCGTCGTCCACAGTTCTCAAAACGTTAATAGATCTCTATTACCGTTTATTAAAAACCCGCCTTGTGCGGGTTTTTTTGTTTTA
>CAZNML010000133.1:0-4937 GCA_964574275.1 uncultured Thiosulfatimonas sp.
TGTAATCATCAATCACACCCAGCTCAACCCCCAGCTTTAAATTTGCCTCATTCTTGCCAAAACCCATGACCATATCGGCCAGGCCTGCCTGTTTAATACCCTTTGCAAACGATCCGCCAATCAGGCCGACTCCAATAATGGTAATTTTGTGTAGTTTATTCAATTTATCTCTCGTCCAGCTCTTTTAATACCGCGGTTAACGCATCAATAAAATGCTGATTTTCTGTTTGCGTCCCAATGGAGATACGCAAAGTCTCTTTCATGCCATAGTTAGCCAGCGGTCGAAGAATGACCCCTTTCTGCAGCAACTTCTGATTAATGACGGCGGCATCGGCGCCAAAATGAGCACTCAAAAAATTACCGGCCGAAGCGATGTAATCGATGTTCATCTCATCCAGTGCAGAGGTGATCTGCTGCATACCCTGCTGATTTAAATCAACCACCTGACTGACAAAACCTTGATCCTGCAGTGCGGCTACTGCGGCAACCTGTGCATAATGGTTAACATTAAACGGCTCGCGCATCTGATTGATATACTGAATAATTTCCTCACAACCCAGCATATAACCCACTCGCAGAGAAGCCAAGCCGTACGCCTTAGAGAAGGTTCGGGAGATTAACAGATTGGCATACTGTGACAGATAGTCTGCACCATTCGGATAGTCGTCGTAATCGCAATACTCCAAATAAGCTTCATCCAAAACCACAATAACGTGTTCAGGTACCTGTGAAATAAACGCTTCCCACTGGGTTTTGCCAAACACCGTTCCGGTTGGATTATTCGGGTTTGCCAGATAGATCACCTTAGTGTTAGGCGTGATAGCAGCCAACATCGCTGGCAGGTCGTGCCCCCAGTCCTTGGCCGGCACCTCTACCGCAGTGGCGCCAACCACCTGGGCAGAGATGGGGTAGACGGCAAAGCCGTACTGCGAATAGACCACCTCATCACCCGGCCCGGCAAAGACACGCGCCACCAGTTCCAATAGCTCATTGGAACCATTACCCACCGCGATCTGCTCAGCGGAAAGCTGCAAATAATCTGCCAGTGTCTGTTTAAGCTGATAAGCGCCGCCGTCCGGATAACGTGCAATATCTGACAGTTGCGCACTGATCGCGGCAACGACCGCAGGACTGGCACCTAAAGGGTTCTCATTGGAGGCCAGTTTTGAAATTCGGGTCAAACCCAATTCACGTTGCAACTCGCTGACCGGTTTACCTGGCACATAAGGGTGAATTCCCTTAACCTGAGGCTGAACTTGATCACAGAACAGTGTTGATGACATACGCTTTAACCTACCACTACGCTTCAAGTGGTGAAGTTGGGAAGGAGCCCAACAGCTTGAAGAAAGAGGCCTTGTCCTGCACCTCTTGCAGCGCCGCCAGCACATTCTCCTCAGACTGGTGGCCCAGAATATCGATAAAAAACAGATAGTCCCAGGTGCTCTCTGTGGATGGACGCGAGATAATACGCGTCAAACTGATATTGCGATGCGAGAAACACGACAACAGATCCAGTAGTGCCCCCGACTTATTTGGAATAGAGACAATCATCGCCGTCTTATCATCACCACTGGGTTGAGTGGACTCCTTACCGATCACCCAGAATTTAGTGGTATTGTCACGCTGATCTTCAATGTGCGCTTCCAGCACCTGCAGACCGTACAGTACCGCCGCCTGTTCAGAGGCGATCGCAGCTAAAGAGGCGTCTTCCTGTGCCATTTTTGCCGCTTGCGCATTTGAGTCAACCGCTTCCAGCTCAACCCATGGCATATTGTTTTTAAGCCAGTGCTCACACTGCCCTAACGCCTGCGGGTGCGCCACTACTTTGCGAATCAACTCCGCATCGTCACTCTTTGACAGCAGACAGTGGTGAATCGCCAACTCCACCTCACCGGAGATGGTTAAGTTGGTATGGATCATCTCATACTCAGTCGCCTTAACCACCCCTTCAGAGGAGTTCTCAACCGGAACGATACCGTAATTGGCTTCACCCTTCTCAACTGTGGCAAATACCTCTTCGATGGTCGATACCGCCAGCGGATGAGCCGATGAACCAAACTGCTTCAACACGCTCGCATGTGAGTAGCTGCCCTCTGGCCCCAGATAGGCCACTGAAACCGGTTGCTCCAGCGCTAGACAGGCCGACATAATCTCTCTAAACAGACGCGCCATCTCATTATCTGGCAGCAGACTGTTATTACGCTCCTTAACGGTGCGTAAAACCTGCGCTTCACGTTCCGGGCGATAGAACACGGCGTCAACTTTGCCGCCCTGCGTTTTAATGTCTGCAACCTTTTGCGCACACTGTGCTCGCTTGCCGATTAACGCCTGAATTTCGGCATCAATCGCATCAATCTGATTGCGAATCTCTGTTAACTGTTGCTGCTCTGTCTGTTGATCTGTCATAGATTTAACCGATTTCTTTAATTGAACCTAGCTTGAAATTAAGCGTACTTTTTTGCAAACACATCCATAAACTGGATTAACGCATCAACCCCGTCTGCCGGCATGGCGTTATAGATACTGGCACGCATGCCGCCGAACGCTTTATGACCTTTCAAACTCAGCAGACCTGCTGCTTTTGACTCTTCCAGGAATGTTTGATTCAACCCATCATCAGCCAAACTGAACGTAACATTCATCCACGAGCGATTATGCTTCACAACGCTGTTACTGTAGAACTCAGACTGATCAATATAGTCATACAACTTGTGTGCTTTTGACTCATTTATCTTGGCGATCTCTGCCACACCACCGTTGGCTTTAATCCACTCGAATACCAAGCCGGCCAAATACCAGGCAAAGGTAGCCGGGGTATTAAACATCGATTCGTTATTGGCATAGGTCTGCCAGTTCAATAAACTCGGTGTCTCTTGACGCGCATCACCGATCAGGTCTTCACGCACAATCAAAATCGCCAGGCCTGCAGGCCCGATATTTTTCTGCGCACCTGCATAAATCATGGCGTATTTACTGACATCAATCGGACGGCACATAATATTAGAGGACATATCCGCAATTACCGGTTTGCCTTGCGCAAAAACCGCTTCCAAGTCATCTTCCTGGAACTCAAGCCCGGTAATGGTCTCATTCGAACACAGATGGATATACTTGGCGTCGTCACTGAAGTTCCAGCTTGATTGATCCGGAATCTCTGTCGGGTTGGCGCCTTCGCCTTGTGCAACAATATTGACATTAGCGTAGCGTTGCGCTTCTTTAATCGCCTTGCTCGACCAGACACCGGTATTGAAGTAATCGACGGTGTCGCCCTGCTTGGCCAAATTCATTGGAATCGCCGAGAACTGCATCGAAGCGCCACCGTGCGTCAGCAGAACTTTATAGTTATCAGGAATCTGCATAATCTCACGAAGATCCGCTTCCATCTTCTGTGCCACACTCATAAACTCCGGGCTGCGGTGTGACATCTCCATCACCGACATTCCGGTACTGTTCCAGTTCAGAAAGTCGTGCGATGCCTTACGCATCACATCTTCCGGCAACATCGCCGGACCGGCACTAAAATTAAACGTTCTAGACATGTTTTTATTTTTTCCTTATACAAAAACAGGGCGAGTCTTAAATTAAGATCGCCCCATCACTTGTTAAACTATTCGTTGTTAAGCGTCAGTGGAATCGTCTGCTGACTCGGCACCTGTTTGCGCGACGGACTGCTCACCGCTCTCGGCAGTTGCATTGACTTCAGCGTCATCCGCGTCTTCGACATCATCTTCAATATCGACCACTGCCAAACCAACAACCTGTTCACCTTTACCCACGTTAATCAGTTTGACACCCTGAGTGTTACGACCAACAACCGACACTTCAGCAACGCGAGTGCGAACCAAAGTACCTTTGTTGGTGATCAATACCATCTCCTGCTCCGGCGTCACCGCCACTGAAGAGACCACATCGCCATTACGTTCCGTGGTTTTAATGGAGATCACACCCTGCCCGCCGCGGTTAATGGTTGAGTAATCATCCACCGGCGTACACTTGCCGTAACCATTCTGAGTGGCCGTCAAAATTAGAGAGTCCGGCTTGGCAACCTGCATACTCATTACATGCGCACCATCGGCCAGTTTCATGCCGCGTACACCACGTGCGGTACGTCCCATAACGCGCACATCACTCTCTTTAAAGCGAATCGCTTTACCGACATTACTGAACAGCATAATATCCTGATCACCATCGGTCAGCGCGGTACCTACCAGCTCATCATCATCCAGCAGATCAACCGCGATAATACCGTTGGCTCGTGGACGCGAGAAGTCCTTCAGGGCAACGCGTTTGACCACGGAGTTGCGGGTCGCCATAAACACAGAACGCACCTCATCAAATTCATTGACCGGCAGTACCGAAGTAATATGTTCACCCTCTTCCAAAGGCAGAACATTGACAATTGGTTTACCACGGCTGCCGCGACTGGCCAGTGGCAACTGCCAGGTTTTCTGCCAGTACAGCTTACCGCGGTTAGAGAAGCACAACAGCATATCATGTGTGCTCGCCACCAGAATTTGCCCTACTTCATCCTCTTCCTTCATCGCCGTCGCCGACTTACCGCGGCCACCACGTTTCTGAGCACGATAATCACTCAGAGGTTGAGTTTTGATATAACCATCCTGCGACAAGGTCACAATACGATCTTCGACAGCAATCAGATCTTCCGCATCCAGATCCTGATAACTGTGATCAATCTCAGTACGGCGCTCATCACCAAAGGTTTCAATCACCTCCAGCAATTCTTCACGCACTACCTCGGTCAAACGATCCGGGTTGCGCAGAATCTCAAGGAATTCGGTAATTTTGGCAATCAGGCCTTTGTACTCTTCAATGATCTTGTCTTGCTCTAGACCGGTTAAACGGTGAAGACGCATCTCCAGAATCGCCTGCGCCTGAGCCGGAGACAACTTATAGATATCGCCGTCTGAACCAAAGCC
>CAZNML010000134.1:0-4927 GCA_964574275.1 uncultured Thiosulfatimonas sp.
GAATTTACGTCCTAAAGCTTCGGCAATCGAGCGGCCGATTGAGGTTTTACCCACACCTGGAGGGCCGACCAGACAGATAATGGAGCCGGATACTTCGCCTTTGAGAGCGCCGACCGCCAAAAACTCACTGATTCGGTCTTTGACGTCCTCTAAGCCGTCGTGACCTTTGTCGAGTATTTTTCTGGCGCGTTTCAGATCAAGAATATCTTCGCTGTGCTTGCCCCACGGCAGCAGCGTTAGCCAGTCTAGCCAGTTGCGGGCCACACTGTATTCCGGTGACTGCGGGTCAAGCATGGAGAGCTTATTCAACTCCTCTTCGGCTTTTTTGGTGGCCTCTTCGGAAAGGGTCAGTGCCGCCATGCGTTCACGGAAGCGGTCACTGTCGAGAGTCTGGTCATCCTTAACAATGCCCAGCTCTTTTTGAATTTCATTTAACTGCTGGCGCAAGAAGAAGTCACGTTGCTGGTCGTTCAAGTTCTCTTCCACGCGCTCGCGAATACTCGATTGCAGCTTGGTGACCTCAATCTCCTGTTTAAACAGTGCCAGCACCTTCTCCAGGCGGCTAACCAGATCAAAGGTCTCCAATACATCCTGCAGTTTAGGCCCCTCTGCTGTGGTCAGGCCTGCGGCAAAGTCGGCCAGGTGTGCCGGTTCATTCGGGTTGTAACGGTTGAGGAAGTACTTTAACTCTTCACTGTACAGCGGGTTAAGCGGCAGCAGCTCTCTGAAAGCGTTCATAATTGCCAGACCGTAGGCTTTGAACTCTTTCTCGCTGCCATTACGCTGGTCGGCCGGATAGCTGACTTTAGCCTGGTAGGGCGCCTGCCCAGAGCTCCAGTGATCAATTTTAAAACGTTGCACACCCTCGGCGATCATTTGAATATAGTCATCGCGGTCTTTGGGTTCATGGATACGCACCAGTGTGCCGACCGGTGAGAACTCCTCCGGTGGCGTTTTTTCATGCTCGTCATAATCAACAAACACCATGCCCACATATTTGTGGTCGCCGTTTTTAATGGCGTCAAACGTCTCCTGCCAGGCCTCTTTATTGAGCAGCACCGGCAGCTGTTGACCTGGAAAAAACGGGCGGTCTTTAACCGGCAGCAGGTAGATGTCTTTAGGCAGGGTGAGTTCCGGTTTGGCTAAGTCGTTCACCGCTTTGTCGGCATCATCGTTGGCAATATGCTCACCATCCAGCACAATTTGCTCTTCATTTTCAATGATGGTCGTGTCGTCTAATAGCGCTTCATCCGTTTGGATGCTGATCTCTTGCTCTGTCTCATCATTTAAAAGGGAGTCGGTTGAGTTAATTGTGTCTGTCATGCTGTTCTTATTTCGTGTTTATTCGATAAATTGGGTTATTATATGCGGGCAAAGAAGCTCATATTCAAGGACAAACAATGCAAAAAGATGAAATTAAAATTGGATTTGTAACCGTATCGGATCGTGCCAGTCGTGGTGAGTACGAAGATCTGGGTGGACCTGCGATGCAAGAGTGGATTGGCAAGGCTTTGAGTCATGAGTGGACCCCGGTTGCCAAAGTGATTGCCGATGAGCAGGAACTGATTGAATCGGCGCTGATTGAGTTGGCAGATGAGCACCAGTGTGGCTTGATTTTAACCACCGGTGGTACCGGACCGGCCAAACGTGATGTGACGCCGGAAGCAACAGCGGCGGTGTGCGATAAAATCCTCGACGGTTTTGCCGAGCAGATGCGTGCGGTTTCGCTGCAGTATGTGCCGACGGCGATTCTGTCTCGTCAAATTGCCGGTACACGCGGTTCGAGCCTGATTATTAACCTGCCTGGTAAGCCCTCTGCGATCGGAGAGTGTTTAGAGGCGGTTTTTCCAGCCGTTCCGTACTGTGTTGATCTGATTGATGGTCCCTATTTAGAGACTGATGAATCCTTTGTGAAGGCATTTCGTCCTAAACACGCAATTAAAAAAGGTTAACAGTGTGACCAATATGAACTATCAATACGATGGCTTGGAGAGCATTACCGACTTCGTCCGTTGGGGGGGCTCTCTATTCAAGTCGGCCGACCTGTTTTTTGGGCACGGTACCGATAACGCGTTTGATGAGGCGCGGGTACTGGTATTTTTTGTGTTGAATTTGCCGGATCAAATTCCTGAGCACTACTGGCAAGCCAAATTGAGTCTGGCAGAGAAACAGCGAGTGACGGAGCTGTTTCGTCAACGTATTGAAACCCGCAAACCGGCAGCCTATTTAACCGGTGAGGCGTGGTTTGCCGGTATGCGTTTTCTGGTGAATGAGAATACCTTGGTGCCGCGCTCACCGATTGCCGAGCTGATTAACAATCAGTTTCAGAACTGGGTTAATCCAGAACAGGTGAGCAGCGTACTGGATATGTGTACCGGCAGTGGCTGTATCGGTATTGCCACTCTGCAGGCCTGTCCAAATGCAACGGTGGATCTGGTTGACCTGTCGGTTGAAGCGTTAGAGGTCGCACAGCAGAATATTGATCTGTATGGTTTGAATGAGTTTGTCACGGCGATTCAGTCGGATCTGTTTGCCAACCTGGAGGGCAAAAAATACGACTTGATTGTCTCTAATCCGCCTTATGTTGATCAGATTGAGATGGATGCGCTACCGCAAGAGTTTCAGCAAGAACCGAGATTGGGCTTGGAGTCGGGCAGAGATGGCCTGGATCTGACGCGTCGTATGCTGGCTGAAGCGGCTAACTACCTGAATGATGACGGTGTATTGATCGTCGAAGTCGGGGTGTCGCAATTCTACTTGGAGCAGGCCTATCCGGAGCTGCCTTTCTACTGGTTTGAGTTTGAACACGGTGGCGAAGGGGTGTTCGCCATTCACAGATCGGAATTAGAGGTTTATCAGGATATTCTGAATGAACGAGTGCGCCCAGCTTAACTCGTTTGATAGCGCTGTAGCAGGCTTTTTAGCAATGCCTGCGGTTCATTAAGCGCCTTAATCTTTAACTCTGGCAAATTAATTGCTTTAACACCGTTAATTATTTAGTGACTGTCATAATTTTGTCGGAGTATCTTCTATGAGACGTTCTTTTTCATCGTCTTTTAAACACTGTATCGTTTTTCCTGTTTTAGTGATGCTGGTCATCAGTCTGTTGATGATGACGGCTACGGCGGCTGAAAAAGCCGATGCACCGCTATTGGATTTGGGTGCAGAGTTAGAGAGTTTGAAAGGTCAGCAGAAAACACAGCAGAGCAGTGGCTATAGCAAAGTGCCAGTTGCGCAGCCTAAAGCGACATCCGCATCTGCAAGTAGCAAAGGCAAAGCTGATAAAACGGCTAGTTGGAGTTATGCCGGCAACAACGGACCAAAATACTGGGGAGAACTGTCACCCGAGTATGTCACCTGTAAAACCGGGAAAAACCAGTCGCCGGTCGATCTGCGCGATAAGGTGGCTTTAGGCACACAAGGCTTAGCCAGTTTGGATATCGCCTATAAGGAGGTACCGTTAAAAATTATCAATAGCGGTCATGCTGTGCAGGTGAACTTCCCTTTGGGCAGCTATATCAAAGTGGGCGGGCAGCGTTATGAGCTGATGCACTACCAGTTCCATACCCCGAGTGAGCACCACAAAGAGGGCTTTGCTTATCCAATGGAGATGCAGCTGGTGCATCGGGATGGCGATGGCAATGTTGTGGTGATGGCGGTGCTGTTTCAAGAGGGTGAGCATAATTCACACCTGAATAGTCTGTTGCGCCGCCTGCCGAAAAAAGTGGGTAAACAGCAGATTCACAATGATCTTAAACTCAACCCGGTGCATTTCCTACCAGCCAATACTGAGTTCTATAAATACAGCGGCTCATTAACCACGCCGCCTTGTTCGGAAGGGGTGCGCTGGATGGTATTTAAACAGCCAATCGAAGCGTCTGCCGAACAGATTATCACCATGAATGAATTGATGGGGGAGAATGCCCGCCCGCTACAGCAGGTTTTTGCCAGAGATATTCTGAAATCCTGGTCGGAGCCGGAAGAGGATCGGCAACTGTATGAGTTTTACTAGCTTAAGCGAGTCTTAATACGCTTTTTATTCGCTTTGAATAATTGAACAGGCCTGGCTGATTTTTAAATCACCAGGCCTGTTTGCTATTGCGGACTATTAATAGTTGTATACGGCATTTGAATTAGAAACGTAGCTGGGTTGGTGGTAAACTTAAAATTCAATTTTGTAATTACTTTTTTGGTTTAATCAGCCAGCGGTTTAAGGAAAGCTCCGTTCTATGGAAATTGGATTACTCGTTGTTTTTTTATACGGCGTTATGCACGCTTTGGGTCCCGATCATCTGTTGGTTATTGCCAATTTTTCAATTGGGCAGCAGCTGAAAAGAACCGCTATGGTTACGCTGTTATTCGCCTTAGGGCATGGCGTTACCCTATTGGTTTTTGCCTATCTGCTGCAACAGTTTCCAGTGATTGCCCAGTTTGCCGAGTACGGTGATGTTATCGCCGCCAGTCTGATTATGCTAATGGGCCTCTATCTACTCTATCTGGTGTTCAGGCAGCAGATCTATTTGCAATATCACCAACATCAAAACGAAACGCAGCAGTCGCACATGCATGTCAGTTTTTCCAAGCAACACTCTCACCACTATACAGAAGCGGCTGGTGTGCTGACTCTGGGGGTGTTGATGGGCATTGGCGGTTTAAGAGGTATGTTAGTCAGTGTCGGGCTGGCGGGCCAGGAGCTGCAGCTAATAATGCTGGTCTGGTTTGTTCTCGGTGTCTGTGCCGTGTTTATGGTGTTGGGCGGTTTTATCTATCTGTTAAACCGTAATCTAAACTCTGTGCAGACGGTTAGACGTATTTTCGCCGCCTTGGGGCTGGGATCGGTGGCCATAGGCGGCAGTCTGCTGTTCGGCGCTTAACAGTGCCATTAACAATAAGTTATTAAAGAGGAAAGTGTCATGTGTGAAGATTG
>CAZNML010000135.1:0-4919 GCA_964574275.1 uncultured Thiosulfatimonas sp.
GACGAAATTACCCAAACTTGTTGGCACAGCATTGCCGTTGATTAAATAAGGAAAACAATGATGAAACAGACTCTATTGAAAAGCGCTCTTGCCCTGGCTTTACTCTCCCCCCTAAGCACGCACGCCAGTGATGTCTACAGTGAGAGTTTTAAGAACTACGCCAAAGAGATGGCTAAATTTCCAGGCGGTCAAGAACTGGCTAAAAGTGTTGACGGCTACCAGCAAGAGGTCATCAAAACACAAAGAAAAGTCGGTTATATCGGTAAAAAGCTTGCTCTACCCGCACCAATCAAAGTCGCCGAGGGCGTCTATACCGTGGTGGGCAGTATGATCTGGCACAACCCTGGAAACTTTGGCTTAAACAACAACTTAACTTTTATCGAATTTGAAGATGGCGTCTTTGTATTCAATGCCGGGCCCAACCCGGCCGTGGCTTACTCCTTCCATCAACAGATTAAGGCGATTACTGATAAACCGGTAAAATGGGTTGCGGTAGAAAACAGTCAAGGTCACGCCTATCTGGGTGCCAGCTACTGGGTTGATCAAGGGGTTAAACAACTCTACTCTCACAGCGTTGCCAATCGTGATTACCATAACGCCTACCCGTTTATTAAAAAGAGCTGGAGCACCCGAGTCGGCCACGCCATTACCGAATCAGCACGCGATGTATCCGACAAGTTCACCACCTTTGATGACAAAATCATTGTCGATGTTGGCGGCGGCGAGCAGGTTGAGATTTTAAACTTCGGCCCGGGCCACACGCCGGGCTCGACCATTGTCTATCTGCCGAAACGCAATATCGTGTTACCCGGAGATCTGGCTTACAACCAGCGTATGCTGGCACTGTTCTCTTATACTGATACTCAGAAGTGGACCGAAACCTTTGAGGCCTTTATGCAGGCGATGCCCAAAGACGTGTTAGTCATCCCCGGACATGGCGGGCCAACCGATATGGCAACCATTAAACGCGACACCTACGACTACCTCAAGTTTATGCACGCTGAGGTGCAAAAAATCATTGATGCCGGTGGCACTGAACTTGATCTCAACCAGATTGATCAATCCGCTTATAAAGAGCGCCCAGTGTATGAGCAGACCTATAAACACAATGCCGTGCATATCTACCGTGAAATGACCGGCGGCGACCTGGGTGAGAGTTTCGAATAGAAAACCTGCCAAAAACAGACTGTTCAAGGTAAAATCGAAAGCATCAACCGTATTTTCTGTTGGTGCTTTTTTCGTTTAGGAACAATGATATGACTCAGGTAAAACACCCATTGATCTCATTTGGTTTAGTGACCCTGCAGTTCTCACTGATCGGTCTGTTGCTACTGATGCTATCAATCAGCCTAAACCCGATCGCCCTGGGCATGCAAACCCTGGCCATAGTACTGGGGCTGTGGGCGGTGCAGACCATGCATCTGGGGCATTTCAATATTATCCCGGACCCGATGCCGGATATAGAGCTGGTGACTCACGGGCCCTACCGCTTTATTCGTCATCCGATGTACTTCTCTATCATGCTGTTTTTCCTGCCTCTGGTTCTGCTGCAACTCGATTGGCTGACCCTGTCGCTCTATGCCAATCTGTGCATTATTCTGTTTATCAAACTCAGCTATGAGGAGCACCTGCTGCTCGAAAGTGTGCCCGATTATGAAATCTATCAACAGCGCACTAAAAAACTGATCCCCTATCTTCTGTAAAGCTTGTGTAAAGAATCGTTGTCTATCATCGAGTTGCCCTAGTGTTTCAGCACAGAAAGTGCGAAAATACCCGCCATTAAAAAAACAGCAAAAAGAAACACACCTTATGAGCAATACAAAACCAACACTGTTAAGCGGCATTCAACCTTCGGGTGACTTAATGATCGGTAACTATATCGGTTCCATTAAAAACTGGGTCAAGATGCAGGACGACTATAACTGCCTGTTCTCACTGGTTAACATGCATGCCATTACCGTTGAACAAGACCCTCAAGCGCTGCACCAACGTAGCCTGGACTTTGTTGCTCTGTATTTAGCGGCGGGTATCGATCCAGATAAAAGCACCGTCTTTATTCAGTCGCACGTACCGGAACACTCCGAACTTGCCTGGATTCTAAACTGCTCCACCTATATGGGTGAGCTGAACCGCATGACGCAGTTTAAAGACAAGTCGCAGCGACACTCGCAGAACATTAATGTCGGCCTGTACGACTACCCGGTGCTGATGGCGGCCGATATCCTGCTCTATCAGGCGGAGATGGTGCCGGTGGGTGCCGACCAGAAACAGCATTTGGAACTGACTCGTGATCTGGCCAACCGCTATAACAACCGTTTTGGCAAAGAGCTGTTCAAAGTACCGGAGCCATTTATTCCGCCAACCACCTCGGGCGGACGTATTATGAGCCTGCAAGATCCGCTCTCTAAAATGTCAAAATCGGACGAGAATAAGAACAACTTTATTGGCCTGTTGGACGACCCTAAAACCATTATTAAGAAGTTTAAGAAAGCCACTACCGATTCAGGCACCGAGATTCGTTATGACCTGGAAAACAAACCGGGTGTCTCCAACCTGTTGACCATCTACTCGGTGATCAGCGGCAAACCGATTAGCGAAGTCGAGCAGCATTTTGAAGGCAAGATGTACGGCCACTTGAAGGTTGAGCTGGGTGAACTGGTAGTGGATTATCTGCAGCCGATGCAAACTCGTTTCCACGAGATTCGCGACGATGAAACCTATCTGCGCGATATTTTGAAAAAAGGCGCGGATCAGGCACGCAGCCAGGCATCTGAAACCTTAAAATCGGTACATGAAGCCATTGGCTTTGTGCTTCCCTAGCACCTCACCCTACCGATCACTAAAAACCCGCAACTGCGGGTTTTTTTATAACTCAATGTTGATATCTATTTGCAGAAACCGCCTTTCATTCCACATAGCCAACGCTCGCTATTCAGACTGTAGAAAGTGAACAGGCCTGATCATAATTTAAAGCTCAGAAGCCAAACAGGCTTGATTACGCCCACTCTCTTTGGCTCGATACAATGCTCTATCAGCCTGCGCTATAAGCGGATCAACATCCACAGCCTCTTTACCGGCAAAAGAGGCGACACCAATACTCAAAGTAATATTGATCACCTGACCATCACCGATTTCAAATGGATAGGCACTTACTGATTTTATCAGGCGCTCTGCCACCAGTTTAGCTTGCGCCTCATCCAGTTCAGGCAGAATAATGCCAATCTCTTCACCACCGTATCGACTGACACGATCAATGGTACGCAGATAAGAGACCAAGGCTTTACTCAATTGCTGTAATACCCTGTCTCCCGCCTGATGACCATACTCATCATTGACTGCCTTAAAGAGGTCAATATCAACCATCAGCAGTGCCAAAGAACGTTGATAACGCACACTGCGATCAATCTCATCCTGACACAGATGATGAAACATGCGGTGATTATAGAGCCCCGTCAAGCCATCATGTGTTGCCATCACTTCAAGCTGATAACGGTCTCTTTCAATGCGCTCACCGATGCGCCCCACCAACCAGTAGAAAAAGACCATCAACAGCGTCGCCAGAAAGATGGCAATAATCAGCCCCCATAACATCGTCATAAAGGCACTGTGCTCAACTTCTGATAAATCGGTCACCAGCACCAGATGCGCCACCTCTCTTTGGCTGACATCCCGTAGTGGCATACTCAGTATCCGATAAGATGACCTTAACTTGAACTGCTCTGAAAATTGGGTTGAATGCCAGCGACTCTGCTCCAAAGAACGAATGGCGTTATGCATGATCTTGCTGTGCTTAATCGCCGTGGTGACTACGCCATCATAAAACTCCCAATGCGGTGTGCGTCCCAGGGTACGCATACCAGACTCCCACTGAGCACGATCCAAAAATGATTTATTAATGGCGGTCACCGTCTCCACCCCGAAATAGTCGCGGATGCGCCCCAGAATCTGGTCAATCTCCATTCCCAGCTCAACATAACCGATAAGTTGCTGACTGACTGGATCATACCAAGGGGAGACCAGCCGCAAGGTGAAGGTACCCAATGGCCCTAACTCTACGCCATACGCCATCACACCGGTTTCAGCGGCCATCTGCGTGGTTTTACGCTTAATCAGATCCCCATGTCGCGGCGGGGCATGCACTCGAAGCAAATTGACCTTATCAACACCAGTGAAGTACATATGAGTAATAGAGAAGCTCTGTTTAAGCTGCTTGAAAAGCGGCGCACTGTACTGCAATAGAGGCTGACGCTCACCTTTGGCAAAGAGCTCTCGCAGATGGCCGTCATGCAGCAAGGTATGCATGACCGCCTTAAGGGCTTTAACGTCGTAAGCCACGCCCTCATCATACAAATCATGCGCAGAGATGCTGATGCGTGCCACATCCTCATCTACCCTCTCTTGCGCATGCTCATACAGCAGCAAACTCAGAAACAGAACCACGCCGACAAAGGCCAGCATCATCGGCAGCAGAACCAGCAGACGTAAACGCGATGTACTCCAGTTTCTGAATAATCCGTCCCTCTCCTGAGAAGCCGTTTTATCAATTAATGAGTCATTTTCCAGCTGCTGCACCCTTACCACCAAATAGATAATTAAATATACTTAGTTTAATGTCTCATAAAAACCGATGCACTTTCAATTTTTAGTGGCATTTTTTTCTATCTTCGCCTGCGGCACAGAGCCGAAAAACAGCTGATAAGCGTTATCGTAAGCCAGTTTCTTGGCCACCTTTGGCGGCAAGTCCGCTAACCAGGTATGAATATCCTTCACCACCGCATCAAACGTATTCCAACGGTTGACACTGAAAGTATCCACCGCCACGGTAAAACGATCCTGATAATCAATAAACAACGCTTTCCATTCTGGCGACAGACCACCGTTAGCCAGCAGCTGCTTGTCGCGCACCGAGGTATCGATAT